>NZ_BCNX01000008.1 GCF_001571405.1 Methanoculleus thermophilus
GGGCGCCGACGATGGTCTTTGCGATGTAGGCCTCCTCGTTGTAGGCGGGCATCGCAACGAGGGTCCGGACGGCACGCCGAACCCCCACAAGAGCATCGACGAGGAGGGGTGCGTCGTCGTCTTCGAGGGGAGAACGGGGGGGAGAAGAGACCGCCGGCTCGGCGGGGGAGGGGCTCTCCCGGGGGGAGAGGGGCTGGGAGTTGGTGGTCGAGTGCATGGTATGCCGGGAAGCTCAGGGTTGGTGAAGAGCCCCGGAGAGGGGTCGGATGCGCCGGGAACGGGAAGACGGCCGCGCCCCGGGGCGAAGGTGTCTATACGTAAAGTATTGGAAATTGGATTTAAAAATGTGCCGAAATATGACCGACGCGATCATCATGGATTATTTAAAAATTGCCCGCGAGAGGGGTAGCAGGCCCGGTGTGGGCCCGGGTTGCTGGAGAGGAGAGGCGCAAGATAAAATATATAAATTTTTCTAAATTAATACCCCTCCCGGAAAGTAGTTTAAATAGATATAAGTGTTTAAGAGCAGCCCGATACATAAACAGGAGCCTCTCTGGAACTAAAGTCCATTGACCATTAATTCTTCGAAAATACCGCATTTGGATGACATCATGCGCGTATTTTCAGAGGAGAGGATCCACCGGCACCCCGGTCCCGGGAGAGAGGGATCGTGCGATGATTTGAGGAAATTTCGCCGGGATCCGGCATGCGCGCCTGGATATCAAACCGCTTTTGAAACCCAGCAAAATATTCCCTTTGTAGCACCACTGCTCTCTCACAGGGCAAGGAATTTCCGGCGAGAGAGAGGGATCCGCCCGGTGCCGCGGCGCACGGGACCCCCCGGGGAAGGCTCCGTCTCACCCGAAGGGCAGGGTCTCCCTGCTGCCGACCCGGGTGCACGGAGCAGTTTCAGGCCGGAGATGACCGCTACCGGATCTCCCCGGCGAGCCGGAGGTATGCCGCCTCGAGCGCCTCGATCTCCTCCTCCGCCGGATCATCGGGGCCGTAGGCGAGCCGGTCGGCGTCCACAAAGAACCGGGCAAGGTCCTCGCGGAAGGCAGGACAGGCCGCCAGGGCGTCCGCGGTCCGGAGGACGCGCGCCCCGGTCCGCTCCCGGATGAGGGCGAACATCTCGCGGGAGAGGATCCTCGCGGCCTCCCGCAGCCTTCCCTCAATAATCGAGGCCCGCCAGGGCGCCGAAGGATCGACCTCGACCGCGGGGAGGGGCCCTATCTCAGTCGTCGCGGCAGTGGGCACCTCATCATCGGGCGGGAGGGGCTCATCCTCGGTCTTGACGACGACAGCGGGCTCCTCTTTTGCGGTCGGCACCGGGGCGGTCCGCCGGCGCTGCCGGTAGAAGTACCCCGCACCGGAGAGCACCCCGCAGGCAAGGATCCCGGCGGCCAGGAGCGGAAGATCAATGATCCCGGCGGGAAGTTGGGCGGTCGCGTTCGTCGGGGTAGAAGTTGCAGTAGGAGTGGTGGTGGAGGTCGGAGTGGAAGTAGCGGTGGGAGTCGCGGTAGAAGTCACGGTAGGTGTCGCAGCAGGAGCCGCCGCCATCATCGGGACCCCGGCCACCTCACGCGACGTGGCCGCGACCCCCACCTTCCCGTCCGGGGTGAGGGCGACGTGGTTGACGGGACCTGAGAGGGCGCAGGTGCCGATCACCCCTCCGGCGCCGTCAAAGAGGTAGGCCTGCTTGCCCATCGAGCCGGCGAGGAGGAGGGAGCCGTCCGATGAGAAGGCGAGGTCCCGGATCCAGTCCCCGGCCGAGAACGTCCAGACCGCCTCACCCTCCCGGTCAAGACAGGTGAGAGTGCCGTCCTGCGTCCCGAACGCTACACGCGATCCATCGCCAGAGATCGCAAGCGACGTCACCGGGCGGTGACACCGGTACGTCCAGAGGACCTTCCCCGCCCGGTCGAAGAGCCGGACGTTCGCATCCGAGCCGGCGGCGACCTCGTTGCCGCTCGCCGAGACCGCGACCGAAGTCGCACCCTCGAGAACGTCCGCGTGGGACCAGACCTTCCGCCCGGTCCCCGTGTAGTAAAAGACGCCGCGGCTGGAGGCGACCGCGGCATACTCGCCCTTCTCGGAGACGGCGACGCTCCGGATCTCGGAGAAGGCCGCGGCCCCGTCACCGGGTTTGCCCCGGGTATCGGCCGTGGCGCGGAGTTTGCCGTCGCCGTTGTAGAAGTACACCTTCCCGAACCGATCCGCCACCACAATGCACTTCCCGTCCGCGGAGACGCCGAGTCTCGTGCAGGCGCTCGCGAGTTCCTGCCGCCAGACCAGGGCCCCGTCCCGGTCAACCAGGGTGAGGAGCTGGCCGTTCGCTATCACGATCCGCCCTGCGTCCGCAGAGCAGGCGGCATGCGCCCCCACCCACTGCTGCCAGAGGGGGGTGCCGTTGCCGGCGAGGAGACAGACCCGCTCCCCCCCGGCCAGGACATAGGACCCGTCCCGGGAGAGCGAGAGATCGGTGATCCCGGACGGCATGGAGTGTGTCCAGAGGGCGGCCCCTGCCTGGACGCCGGTGGCGAGAAGGAGGCAGGCCACGAGGATAACAGTCGCGCATCGCATTCGTTTGAATATTTCAGGCGGTTACCATAAGCATTCCGTTTGGAGAAGGGATAAAGACCCGGACGAGCACCACGGCCACCAGGAAGCGCCACTTTTTGCAGCCGG
The DNA here is from genome assembly GCF_001571405.1 of Methanoculleus thermophilus. Classification (NCBI taxonomy): domain Archaea; kingdom Methanobacteriati; phylum Methanobacteriota; class Methanomicrobia; order Methanomicrobiales; family Methanomicrobiaceae; genus Methanoculleus; species Methanoculleus thermophilus. The sequence continues at coordinate 2,689 of NZ_BCNX01000008.1, forward strand.
GGCCGGACACGGAAGAGATAATTTCAATAGAATTATCATTTACAGAGCCGAAAAGTTCTCTGGATGGCAGGTAGTGCGAAGAAATACTATGCCCTCGCCGCGCTCGTAGCCTGGCTCATCATCGTCGCCTTCTTCATGATCATGAACCGCACCCTCGACCTCGAGGTCTACTTCGTCCTTGCCCTCATCGGGCTCCTGATCATTGCGGTCCTGATCGACAGCGCCTTCTCGCGGCCGCGCTACATGCGCTACATCGGCTACCTCATCGCCGCCGGGGTCGCCATCTTCGCCTACATCGTCGCAGAAAAAATCCTGGAGATTCTCGCCTCATGATGAACCGCCGGGCCTCGTACGTCATCCTCGCGGCGGCAACCGTCCTGGTCATCGCCCTCCTCGCAGCGGAGGCGGCCGACCCGGTCCTCTATACCGCCGAGAACATCACGACCGGGGCCCACGCCGACCCGAAGACGATCGACGGCCAGAAAAACAACGCCGCGGCCGTCGTCCCCCTGATGGACGAACTCCTCGACCAGACCGGGACCCTTACTCTCACGATCAAACTCAGGGACTACGAGAGCGCCGAGCGGGATCTTGCCCGGTACTCCGAACTCACATCCCAGTTCGACCGGCTCGTCATCACCCTGGACGCTTCAGAGACCGAACTCGGCGAATTCCAGCGGAACAACAGAAAGAACCTTGAAGCGCTGGACTCCCTCCTAAACGACACCCGGCGGTTCGACCACCTCCAGCGGCTCGAGATCCAGGTCCAGGACGGCGACCAGCGCAGGGCAATCGCCTACGAGGGGGAGGCACTCCGACAGAAGATGCAGAAGACCTACTCAGCCTACGCAAGCCGGGAGAGCGTGATGACCGGGATCGGCGAGAGGTACAGCCTGAACACCACCCCCTACCGGGAGAGCGTCGGCCACTTCTCCGAGATCGTCGATGCCGCGGACGACTGGCACAGGGCGACCGCCCCGCAGCAGTCCCCGCTCGGGATCACGGTCACCCCGGCCGAGGGGCGCTACGGCGAGACCATCCGGATCGCCGGGCGCTACGCCGGGGGCACACCGGGCACCCCCGTCGAGATCTACATCGACAGCCGGGCCGCCGGGACCGCCACCCTCAATGCGGACGGCACCTACGCCTGGCCCTACCGGATCGACCGGGTCGCCGCAGGCCCGCACCTCGTTTACGCCGCCGCCGACGCCGTCTATTCCGGGGTCGAGTCGTTCCAGGCCCTCCCCGACGAGACCGCGATCTCCCTCGCCGTCGCCGGGGCGAGCGGGACGACCGTCACCTGCACCGGAAACCTCACAACGATAGAAGGCCTCCCGGTCGCGGGCGCCCCGGTCTCGATCCGGGTCGACGGCGAGACCCTCGTCGACACCGAGACCGGGGAAGACGGCACCTACGAGCAGGTGATCGCCCTCCCCGCCGGGGAGCACACCCTCCGGGCCGAGTTCCACGGCGGGGGGTTCCCCCTGAACGCCTCGGAGAGCGAGACCGCCACGATCGTCGTCCGGGGCGAGGGGCTCCCTCTCATCCCGTTCGTAGCCGCCCTCGCGGCCGCGGCCGGGACCGCGTGGTACCTCCGGCGGCGCGAGACGCCTGAGGCGGCCCCCATACCGCAGCCGTCTCAGGCGATCGTCCATCAGCCGCCACCGAAGGTCGAGATCGCGGATCTTGCGCCCCGCGAGGCTGCGACCGTCCTCTTTGGCGCACTCCGTGACCGGCTCGGCATCAAAAAGACCAAGACCCCGCGGGACTGCGCCCGGATAGCCCCCGATTACGCCTGGTTCTTCGAGCGCTACGAGCAGATCCGCTATGGGGGAGAAGAGCCGACGAAAGAGGAGATCAGGAGGATGAAAGACGTAATCCTCGGGGGTGACGAGGCTGCAGCGTGAGGCCTGGGCGGTCCTCATCATCCTCCTCATCGCCGCCGGCGTCGCCTACGTCCACGCCACCACCACCACCGAGGAGTACAGCCGCTACAACATCGGCTGGAACGGCACCTCGAACCTCGCCGGAGAGACCGTCCGCGACTTCGCGGATCTCGACCCCGGTGCGACGCTTCTCATCCTCGCACCCGAGGGGGAGTTTTCAACCGAAGAGGTCGCGGACCTCCGGGCGTTCCTCGACTCCGGCGGGCGGGTCCTCATCGCCGACGAAGAAGGAGGCGCAAACCAGCTCCTCGCCGACCTCGGGAGCACAATAAGGGTCCGGCCGGGAAACCTGGCAAGCCTTGACCGGAGCTACGCCGACCCCGGGCTCTTTCTCGGGCACGTCGTCGGGAATGCAAGCCATGTTGCCGGGGTCAAGACCGTCCTCTTAAACCACCCCGCGGCGGTCGAGGGGGGCGAGCCCCTCATCGAGACCTCGGTCCTCACCTGGGACGACCTTGACGGCGACGGCCGGGTGAGCGGCTCCGAGACCTTCGCACGCAGGGTAGTCTCCGCATACGAGGGAAACCTCACCGTCCTCGGGGACCCAAGCCTCTTCATCAACGCGATGCTTGCAGAAAACCCCACGTTCATCCAGAATCTCCAGCCGCTCCAGATCGACGGCAGGCACAGCAGGACCGGGACCGAAAACCCGGTCATCAACATAACCCAATGGATCCGGGAGACACCGCCGGCCACGGCAGCTCTCGCCGCCCTGGTCATCCTGCCGGTGGCTTACCGGTTCGGGAGGAAGGAAGATGAGTAACGAGACCCTCACCGAGCGCATACAACAGATTGCCAACGCCTACGAAGAGATCCGGCTGACGGCCCAGCAGGTCGTCGTTGCGAACCAGCACCTTATTGAAGAGATCTTCATCAGCATGATCAGCGGCGGCCACCTCCTCATCGAGGGGGTCCCGGGGACCGCAAAGACCACGGTCTGCAAGATCATCGCCCGTCTCATCGACTACGAGTTCCGGCGCGTCCAGGGAGCCGTCGATATCCAGCCGGCGGACATCATCGGGGTCCGGGTCTACGATCAGAAGAAGAATGAATTCGTCCTCCAGAAAGGCCCGATCTTTGCAAACTTCCTGATGGTCGACGAGATCAATCGCTTAACCCCCAGGACCCAGAGCGCGCTTCTCGAGGCGATGAGCGAGCACCAGGTGACGATCGACGGGATCACCCACCCGCTCGCCGACCCCTACTTCGTCATCGCCACCCAGAACCCCTTCAACGCCGAAGGGACCTTCCCGCTCATCGAGGCCCAGCGCGACCGGTTCATGTTCAGCAGCACCCTCACGCACCTTGACGGCGAAAACGAACTCGAGATCCTCCGGCGGGAGCGGGCCGGAGAGCTGGACTGGGGGCTCTACCGGGACCGGATCACCCCGATCATCGGTCCTGCCGACGTAAAGGCCATGGCCGCGGCCGTCCGGGAGGTCAGGGTCGACGATGTGGTCCTCGCCTACATGCGCGACCTCGTGCTTGCCACGCGGTCCCACGGGGACATCCGGCTCGGCGCGAGTTCGCGTGCCTCGATCGCCTTCCTCCGGGGCTCGATGGCCCGGGCGGCTCTCTACGGCCGGACCTACGTCATCCCCGACGACGTCCGGTCCCTGGCCGTCCCGGTGCTCGCTCATCGCCTCAGCCTCACCCGGGAGGCGACGATCACCGGGATCACCACTGAATCGGTCATCAACGAGATCCTCGATACAGTCGAGGTGCCCTGAGAATGCTCCGGCCGACCCGGACGACCGGGGGGATCGCCGCCCTCGCGATCGCTCTTGCCGTCATCGCCCTCCCGCTGCAGGTCCCGGCCGCGAGCCTAGCTGCCGGGTCTCTCGCCCTCTTCCTCCTCTGGCGGGGCTGGCGGTTCGAGCAGGATCTTTCGGCCGTCGCCGCCTCCGTTGCAGTCGAGCGCACGGTCGACCGGACGATCCTCCGGCAGGGAGCGGCCGCGACCGTCCGGGTTCGGGTCGACCTCGCCGTCCCGGCGGGGTTCTCGGTCCGGGTGCGCGACATCCCCCCGGCGGTCGCGTCGGGCGAGGCCCCGCTCGTGCTCCCGGGAGCGACCGCGACCTATACCGTCCGGCCCATGGCCCCGGGGGAGACGGCGTTCGGCGGCGTCGTCATCGAGGCGAGCGACGCCTTCTTTGCCCGGGACCTCGTCTTTCGGCGTTTTGCCGAGCCGCAGATCCGGGTCTACCCCGCCGGGAGAGCCGGGAGCAACGGGGGAAGAGGTGCCGGGAACGGGGACGGCGAGGTCGACCGGCGGACCTCCCTTGCCGGCCAGGGCATCCGCGGGTTCCGGCCCTACCGCCAGGGCGACGACCCCCGGCAGGTGGACTGGAAGGTCACGGCACGACGCGGCACCCTGTATGTCCGTGAACCGACCGGGCTTGAGGGCGGAGCGCCCCTCATCGCCGTCGATCTCCCGGCGCACGAGAGCGACCCGGAGACCTTCGCCCGGTTCTCGATGGCCGTCTCGGGCGCCGTCGAGGGCGCGATCAACTCCCGCGACGGCTGCTCGCTCCTGGTCGTTGCAAACGGAGAGGTCGTCCGGTTCCTCCCCCAGACACAGGATATCCGCGAAGCCCTCGCGGTCCTCGGCGGACTTGCCCCTCACGAGCCGGGCGCCCCCCTCTACCGCTCGCCGGGACCCGCCGTCCTTGCCGTCCGGGCAAGAGCCGCCCGGAGGGGAGGAAGAGAAGAAGAGACTGCCTATCGGGAGCGGCTCGGCCGGATCCTCTCGTGCAGTGCTGAATTGAGCCCGGCACCCTTCGCCGCGGCGGTCCGGGCCGCCCTTGCCCGGACAGACGCCGATGAGGTCCGGCTCTACTCCCTCCTTCTACCGGGGGATAATAGCCACCTCGTCCAGGTCGTCCATGAGGCGAAGGTCCGGGGGATGCGGGTCGTCCTCCAGGCACCCGCCGGCGCCGGGACGATCCCCGGGGTCGATGCCGTGGAGGTGCTCTGATGGAGTACGACCGGCGGTTCCTCCTCCTCTGTGCGGGCGAGGTCCTGGTCGTTGCGGTCGGAAACATCGCCGCCGCGCTCGTCCTGCAGGTGATCGTCCTTGCCGCGTTCCTCGAGGACCGGCGGGGCTACCCGGTCTTTGCGGCGGCCGCGGCCGTCTTTGCCGCGCTCATCGCGGCGAGCGGCACGGTCTACCTTCCCCTCATCGCCCTTGCGGCCGCCCTCGGCTGCGGGTATCTCGCCCTCGCCCTCCGCGACTACCGGCTCGTCCGCCGGGCGGGAGGTGGCGCATGAACCAGAACAACCCCTACCTGGGTGCCTTCCTCCTCATCCTCGCTGCAGCCGGCCTCCTCACCTTCGCGGCCGCAACCGGGCGGGGGGACATCACCACCGCAACCCTCGTCCTCGCGGGTGCCGGGTGCTTCACCGCGGGGGTCTTTCTCCTCGCGCTCTACAAGGGCGAGCCGATCGACCCTGCGATAACCGCGCTCCTCCCCGCCCAGGGGACGATCAACATCGCCACCCTCTGCGCCGACCTCGGGCTCCAGAGCGACGCCTGGTTCATCCCCAAAGACGGAACCGTCGTCGAGGTCATCCCGGTCGCCGGAACCCTCCCGAACCTCCCCGACGACGACTACTCCTACATCACCAGGGACGGAGAGTGCGCCGTAAGAATCCCCCCGACCTGCGCCCCGCTCCTTGCACGGTTAAAGGAGAAGCACGCCCTCGAGATCCCCGATGACGAGAAAGCGCTCCTTGCGTGCATCACCGAGGTCTGCGACGACCTCCTCGAGATCGCCGCAAAGACCGAGGCCGTCCGGGACGGCGAGAACCTCGTCGTCACCCTCGCCGGCTACCGGCTCATCCCCGGCTGCCGGACGATCAGGGCGGCCTCCCCGAAGTGCTGCACCATGGTCGGCTGCCCGGTCTGCAGCCTGCTTGCGGCGATCACCGCACTCGGGACCGGAACTCCGGTAAAGATCGAGCACTCGGCCGTCGACGAAAAAAGAGGGACGCTCCGGGTAATCCTCAGGCCGGCCGGACCTGCAGCCAGAGGTGCAGGTCCCGGTAGCTCGCGTTGATCCGGTCCTGCCCGGCAACACCCGGGCCCGGGACCGTCTCGTTGAAGAGCAGGAACTGGAGCCTATTGTATTCAGCCGACGGGACCGAGAACTCCCAGGGTAACTCGCGGGTCTCGTTATGCGAAAGCGTCACCGTGAACTGGTCGATCGGGAGCACGGCGTGGATCGTCGAGGTATTCGTCGTCGGATCGAATGTCTGGTTGAGGAGGATGGCCTCGACGGTGTAGGTGACGTCGCGGTACTCGTGGTTCCCGACGCCGATGATGAGTGACTGATTTACGTCGACCCGGGGGGCGGTCGGGTAGTCTGCGGCCTTCCCCCCGGGCCCGAGGATATAGAACTCGGTGAAGTGTTCACCCTCTTTCGGCACGGCGATGACGTAGGCGGTCGTTATGAGCGCCAGAGCGATCGCCACGACAAGAAACGCGGAGAGCCCGCGGTCGAGCCGGGAGGCCTCAGGATCGAAGAGCTCCAGGCGGGCGGCCTCGATCATCTCCCGGGCGGGGACCACGAAGCGCTCCTCGGCCGGGAGGAGGAGACGCCGGTACCAGGCCGCCGCCGACATCGCGAGGGTGAAAGCCGTCAGCGAGACGAGGATCGGGTCGAGCCGGATCCCCCAGGGCGTGTAGTTTAGCCCGAGCCCGATGAGGGGGACGACCGCGATCGAGAGCCCGAACGAGAGGGCAACCCGCTCGATCCCGTCGAGATCCCCCTTCGCCGGAAAGAGCGCGGCGATCAGGGCGTAGCCCGGGATGAAGAGGACCATCGCCACGCCAAAGAGGATCCGGAGAGGGCTTGCGTTCAACACCGGGAGGTAGACGGAAAGCAGGGTCGCGACCGTGAGGAGAGCAACCGCGATGAGGTCGCCGGGCCGGTACGCGGCGACCTCATCGATCAGTCGTGGATCTTCGCTATTCATGGATTGGCCTGTCAACCCCTTCTCAGCCATCCGAACATTAAGATTCCGAATGCGATGACCGGGAGGAGGGGAGAGAACGGGGCCGCGGCCGGGGTCGTCGCCGCCGGGGCGGCCGTCGTCTCGGTCTCTGCGGACGCAAGAGTGGGCGTCGCGACCGCGGTCTCACCGGCGGGTGTTGCGGCGACGAGGAGTGCATACGCGCCCGCAGCGGTGATCGTGGTCGTGATCCGGTCGCCCTGGATCTTCGAGGGGACCGGCGTCCAGACGCCGTTCTCGTAGCGTGCGATCGTCGCGGTTGCGTCGGCCGACGGGAGCGCGAAGGAGAGCGTCACGGCGGGGTCAAACGTCCGCCCCTCCGGGGTCACCGCGTAGGCGGAGCCGGAGAGCGACCAGCCGGCGGGGGCGGTGCCCTGGGCGGTGAAGAGTTCGAGCCTGGCGTCTAGAGCGCCGGGGCCGGTCAGCGAGACCTTCCTGTCGGTCGAGGTCACGGTCGTTGGGGTGGCGGTGGGCTCGGGGATGAAGGGGGCGCCGGGGGAGCCGCCGGGGGAGAGGGGACCGCTGCTACCCGACGAGGGGGAGCCGCCGTTGCCCGACGGGGAACCAATGGTGATCTTCTGGGAGAGGGCCTGTTGCCCGTCGATCTTGATTGTGACCGTCGCGGTGCCGCTCTCGATTCCCTCGAGGGCAAAGGAGATTGTGCCGTCGGCACCCTTCTTCTTACCCATTAACTCAAGACTGGCGATGATGTTCCGATCTATGGCCTTTCCCTTGAGGGAGACAAGATCGTAGGTACCGCCGGGGATGTCATCTGAATGGCTGATCTCGACCACTCCGTTCGTATCGGCGTTTTTGCCCGTGCTAAAAGACATCCCGTCCTTCTGCTCCAGCGAGACCGTAGTCCATTCCGTACCCTCCGTGTAGACCTCAATCTTTCCCTCGTTGAGGGAGAAAGGAAGAGTGAGATCGCGGGCCCTAAAAGAAAACGCATTACCCGGATCCGCATCGAACTCTGCGCTGATACCGAGGGAGAATACGGCATCATCAGGAAGGCCCTTCACGTCCACGGTGACCGTATCCCCTGAATCAATCTTCGTAGGGGATATATCGATCGTTGCCGCTGTTGCGGCAGGGATCAGAAGAGCGAACAGGATGATAAAGACAGCATGATTGTTCATCGAGAAAAACTCCAATTCAATTAGATCAGATACAGATGTCTGTTTGAAATGAAAAAATTTATGAAATGGCAAGACCAACTGGGCACCATGAAATTTAAGAAAGGCCTGTTGTTACTACTGGGCGCTCTCATAGCCCTGATCTCCATTCCTGCAGCGATAAGCGCTGCAGCCAGTGGTGACGACACCTACATAGAGGTAACCCTAATAGAACCGGATAATTACACGTACCGAGACCTGATCGTTAAGAATGTAGAGAACCTCGATCCGCTGGACGGGAACACTCCCGTGGTGAACCTGTCGGATTACGCCTCCTCCAAAGCTCTCAACCTACCAACCATCGGGAAGCTCGTCCGAAAGTTCGACCCGGCCGAGGGCACCTACAGTCATGATGGAGAGTCGATTGGTGTACGCATCACGCCCGCGGAAACAACATCACACAGTCTGCCAGGGGTCTATCAAAACTACCTGGTTTATACCGAACGGACGTTCCCTGACTTCAGTGTGATCGGCAACGGGACTGCGTATGCCGGCGATTACGGTAACGTACTCTTGATCAAATGCCCAAAGAACAATGGTAAAGAAGCCGCCGGGCTCACCGAGCTCTTTAAGGAGCCATTCAAGGAAGGGTATCTCTTCAACACAGAGGGCATACTTTACTTCAGTACCGATGCCAAGAAAGTGGCCGTCTGGCCGGCCGTGATGCCCTACAACACAAGCAACCTGACCTACACACTGGATAACAATAAAGTCCCTCTCGGGTATTTCTGCCCGAACCTGAGTGCAGTCCAGGCGTTCTCCCCTGGAGGCGGGCAGGGTGAGTATGCCCCAGAACCCGGCGAGTACCTCATCATGGTGGTGAAGTATGACAGCAACAGCAAGAAGATGCGCATCATCGCCGCCATGCCGGTCCTCATCCTCAAGAGCGACACCAAGGTGATCTGGTCGGAAAAGAACCCATACTACCAGGACTCGCAAAAGAGTGTAACCATCAGTTTCAATGAGATGGTAGATAACATCTCCTACGCCCTGGTCAAAAAGGATCCGTCTGACCTGTACTACGACCTCGATATCAATGTCGACACCAGAAAACTCGCAGAGCAGGGTATGGATGTCACAAACCTGGACGGACTCATCCCGATCCTGCACGCGATCACGCAGTCGAATAGTTCGATCACCTACACACTGAAGCCCTACGGTCAAGAAGCCACGTTAGAGAAGTACGGCGGCCTTGTCATCGCCGAAGGCTACGGATGCGCAGGTTACGCCAACAGCAATTCCGTGAAAGTTGCCGCCGCAACCCTCCAGAAACTCAACCCCGGCGACTACTATCTCTACGCTCTGGGCATGGACGGCCAGAAAGTCGTTGCCGTCGACCAGATGAACGTCAGCATCGCGGCCGTAGAACCGACGCCCACACCCACATATCGCCCCGGCGGTGGCGGCGGTGGCGGCAGCCCGAGCGGCGGCGGCCCGAGCGGCCCCACCGAACCGAGCGGCCCGGTCGCCTACGAGGGCACCGGTAGCCTCATGACCGACAGCACCGGCATCGTCGTCCAGTCCATCGCGGTCAGCGCCGTAGACGGCGTCGCAACCGTCATCGTCCCGGCGGGGGTTCAGGCCCTTGACGCCAACGGCAACCCGATTACCGAGGTCGGGATTGAGCCTCTCGCAAGCGATGCAGTCCCGGCAGTCCCGGCCGGTGCCGTCTTCGCGTTCGCTGGCTACGCCTATGTGGCCAGCCCCGCCGGCGCCACCTTCGACCCCGCAATCACCCTGACCCTGGAGATCCCCGAGGATGTCTGGAACACCCTCGATCTTGAGAGCGAACAGCTCTCGGTGAAGTGGTACAACGAGGAGACAGGACTCTGGGAGAACATCCCGACGACCTTCGACCCCGAGACCCGGACCGTGAGGGCGACGGTGACGCACTTCAGCATCTTCGCGCTCTTCGCCGAGCCGGTGCCGGAGACGACCACCCCGACCGAGACCCCGACCACCACAACCACGACGACAGCCCCCGGTGGAGAGACACCCACTGAAGGACTGCCGATGACGGTGATCCTCTCGATCTTCGCGGTCGTCGTCATCATCATTGCAGCGGCAGGCTACTTCCTCCTGAAGAGGAAGTAATCCCCACCCGACCTCTTTTTCCCTAGGCCAGGAAGGCCAGAAAGGCGAAGTATCCCACAACCAGCACCTGGAAGATGAAGTACCCTGCGATATTCGCCGTGGCGTAGCGGAGGGAGGGCTCACGGTCCGGGGATCGGTGAAGAAACCCCCACACCGCAATCCCGAGCGGGACGAGCGATGCAAGCGCCACCGGGCGGAAGTCCACGGGAAAGAACGCCCCCGTCAGGGCAGAGACGACAAGCGCCGCGGTCGCGAGGCTCGCCGCGACAGCAATCAACCCAAACCCGAAGACCCGCCCCTTCCGTGCAACAAGGGTCGGCTTTCCCCCCGCGATATCCCCCTCCCGGTCCGGGATCTGGACGCTTATGTTAAAGACGAGCCCGTGGAGGGCGAGCGGGAGGGCAAACGCAAAGAAGGTAAGATCGAGGGTCCCCGCCGCGACGAAGTAACCCGCGCCCGGCATCAGGAGTCCGAAGGTGATCATGTTCGCGACCTCGCCGAGCTTGCGGTAGACGAGCGCGACCGGCGGCGCCGTGTAGAACCAGCCTATCAGGTTCCCGGCGATCCCGAAGACCAGAAAGATGGCCGGGTAGGTGTAGACGGTCACAAAGGCATAGCCGATCAGGAGCGAGGCCGCCATCAGGGTGACGGCCGCCGCGAGCGCTGCGGGTTTTAAGTGCGGATTTTTCGGGAGGACCCCGCTCCCCCCCGATATCGCCGTCGTCTCGACGAACCGGTCGGCATCGGCATCGAAGTAGTCGTTGCTGTAGTGGACCGAGAGGTGCGCCGCAGCCATCGCCGCGTAGCCAAAGACGAACTGCACCGGGGTGAACCGCGCCCCGAGGAGGAGGGCGAGGAGCGCCCCGGCGGCAAAAGGGATAAAGCCCGAGATGAGGAAAGGGAACCGGCCGAGCCGGATGAACTCGGCCAGGGCGCGGGTATCCATGGGGGGAGAACCGGCGCAGGTATATGTATAATTTTCTATCAGAGCGTGAGCATCGTCCCGACGCCCTCGTCGGTGAAGAGCTCGAGGAGGAGGTTGTGCGGCCGGTTGCCGTTCACGACGTGGGCGCCTTCGACGCCGTTTTTGACCGCTTTCATGCAGCCCTCGAGCTTCGGGATCATCCCGCCGGAGATCACACCTTCGGCGATCATCCTCTCCGCTTCGGCGAGCGTGAGCCGGTGGAAGATCTTCGTCCGGTCGGCATCCATCACACCGTCGACATCGGTAAGACTGACCAGTTTGAATGCCTGAAGGGCAATCGCGATCTCCGCGGCCGCAGTATCGGCGTTGATATTCAGGCTCTGCCCCTGCCGGTCGATCCCGATCGGGGCCACGACCGGGATGTAGTCCTGAGCGAGGAGGCAGTGGAGCACCTTCGGGTTGACCTCCTCGATCTCGCCGACCTGGCCGAGATCGACCTCCTCGATGACCTCGCCGACCTTCACCCGCTGCGGCTCCATCTTCCGGGCGATGAGGAGGTTGCCGTCGTTCCCGGAGATCCCGACAGCACAGGTGCCGCAGTTTGCGATGAGGGAGACGATCCCGTCGTTGATCTTTCCGACGAGGACCATCTGGGCGATCTCGAGCGTCTCGGCGTCGGTGATCCGGAGCCCCCCGACGAACTTCGGCTCTTTGCCCATCGCCTGCATCTTCGCCGTGATCTCAGGGCCGCCGCCGTGGACCAGGACGACCTTCATCCCGACGTAGCGGAGCAGGACGGCGTCCCGGATCACCGTCTCGAGGATATTCTGGTCGACCATCGCGTGGCCGCCGAGCTTGATCACGATAGTCTTGCCGTAAAATTTCTGGATGTAGGGGAGTGCCTCCATCAGCACTTCTTCGCGTTTCATGTCGTGTACTTCCCGTTGATCTCTACGTATTTCTCAGTGAGGTCGCATCCCCATGCCGTCGCCGTCCCGTCGCCGGCGGCAAGGTCGAGGTCGAACGTCACGGTATCCCCGCGCATCGCGGCCTTTGCCGCGACAAGGTCCGCAACGATCTCACCGCGGCGCACGAGCGGGATATCCCCGACGGAGAGCGAGACCGCGTAGGGGTCGAACTCCACGCCGGCCCGTCCGGCCGCAGCAACCACCCGGCCCCAGTTCGGGTCTTCGCCGTAGATGGCGGTCTTGACAAGCGGAGAGGCGACGACCGTCCTCGCGACGGTGGCGGCGGCCTCCTCATCGGGGGCCCCGCGGACCGTCACCGTAAGGAGCTTCGTCGCCCCTTCACCGTCGCGGGCGATCTGGACCGCAAGGTCGCGGCAGACGGTCTCGATGGCCCGCGCAAGTTCGTCGCGATTCACCCTGCCCGCGGCGCCCGTCGCGGTGCAGAGGGCCACATCGTTCGTGCTCGTGTCCCCGTCCACGACGACCCGGTTGAAGGACCGCCGGGTCGCCTGCCGGAGGATATCCTGGAGGACCGGCGCCTCGACCTCGGCATCGGTGTAGATGAACGCAAGCATCGTCCCCATGTTCGGGGCGATCATTCCGCTGCCCTTCGTGATCCCGCCGACGGTAAACGACTCCGTCTCGACGAGAGCGTGTTTTGGGAACGTATCGGTCGTCATGATCGCCCGTGCCGCTGCGGCCTCCGCGTCGGCGCTCCGGGCAAGGAGGGGTGCTACCCGTGAACACTGGTCCCGGATGAGATCGAGATCCAGGTAGCGCCCGATCACCCCGGTGCTCGCGACGCCGACCGAAGCCGGGTCGAGATTAAGCGCGTCGGCCGCAATTGCGGACATCTCGAGTGCGTCGCGGTAGCCCCGCTCGCCGGTGTAGGCGTTCGCGCACCCGCTGTTCACGACGACCGCATCGAGCCTGCCGCGGCGGATCCGCTCCATCATCACCTCGACCGGGGCCGCCCGCATCCGATTCGACGTAAAGACGCCGGCCGCCGTCCCGCTCGCCCGGATCAGGGCAAGCCCAAACTTGCCCTCCTTGATCCCCGCAGCAGTGACGCCCTCAACTGCACAGATACTCTTCATGACTCTTCCTCCGTAGACTCACCAAGACCCCGGACGATATCCGCCCGGGTGACGATCCCGACCAGTCTGCCGTCGCGGAGCACCGGAAGCCGGGCTATCCCCTCACGGAGCATCAGGGAAGCAGCATCGGCGATATCCGAGTCCTCGTCGATGGAGACGACCGGGCTGCTCATCACCCTCCGGACCTCCATGCTCCCGATATCGGTGAGCGCCCGCTTGGTCTTTTCCCAGTTGATGAACTCCCGGACCGGGACCTCGATCACCTCGAGCGGCGAGGGGAGCCAGAGGTCCTCGGAGAGGTCGCCGACATCGAGGAGCGATATGATATCGGTCTCGGTGACGATCCCCGCCACGCGCTCCCCGTCCATCACGGGGAGCCCGCCGATGTGGTGCTTCCGGAGCAATCCCGCCGCCTCGCTCACCGGCGAGTCGACCCGGACGGTCACCGGATTCGGGGTCATGACGTCCCTCACCTTCACCATCGCGGTCACCTCAAGGCAGCATCCCGGCGACGCGGAGACCGGCGTCTTCCGCAAACCCGCACATCAGGTTCATGTTCTGGATCGCCTGGCCGCTTGCGCCCTTGACCAGGTTATCGATCGCCGAGATCGCGACGACCCGGTCGCCCTCGCTCTCGACGGCGACGTCGCAGAAGTTCGTCCCGCGGACGGCCGCAAGGGTGGGTTTCTGGTAGCGAACGAAGAACTCGTCGGCGTAGAACTTCTTATAGAGCGCTTCGACCTCCTCCTGCTCCATGGGCTCGCGGAGGAGGATATGGGCGGTCGTCAGGATCCCCCGGTTCACCGGGAGGAGGTGGGGCGTGAAGTAGCACCGGGCGGGCGAGCCGAGCCGGGAGAGCTCCTGCTTCATCTCCGCGAGGTGGCGGTGGGTCGTCCACTTGTAGGCGCTGAAGTTGTCGCCGACGTTGGGGTAGTGGGTCGTCGCGGAGGGGGAGTTCCCCGCGCCCGAGACCCCGGTCTTTGAGTCGTAGATGATGGTGTGGGCGAGTTTTGCCAGCGGCGCGGCGGCCAGTGTCGCGCCGGTCGGGAAGCAGCCCGGGTTTGCGACGAAGGAGGCGCCCCGGATCTCGTCGCGGTGGAGCTCGGGGATCCCGTAGGGGGCCTTGAAGTAGGCTGTGTGGGGCACGCCGTAGGTCTTCTCGTAGATATCCTTCGCGAGCCGATAATCGGCCGAGAGGTCGACGGTCTTGATCCCCCGCTCCGCAAGCGTCCCGGCCACCTTCATCGCCGCCGTGTGCGGGACGGCGAGGAAGACGAAGTCGGCGTCAATATCGCTCGCGTCGATATTTTGAAAGACGAGATCGGTCAGCCCCCGGAGGTGGGGGTGGACCGAGGCGACGGGGGTGCCGTCGAGCTTGCGCGACGTCGCCGCGACGACCTCCGCGGACGGGTGGTGCAGCAGGAGCCGCATCAGCTCACCGCCGGTGTATCCGGATGCACCGATAATCGCAATTTCCATAAGAGAGGGTGTCTTTTATACAATCTTAAGGCTTTGTGGTGCAGCGCTCGTAGAGCCGGGCGGCCACGGACTCGATCACGTCCCGTCCCTCAAGCCCTTCAAGGAGGTCCGGCGGAAGAGCGGATCTCCCGTAGGTTGCGCCCGCGTAGGCCCCGCAGATGAGGGCGATGGTATCGGTGTTCCCCCCGACGTGTGCGGCGGTCGTGAGGAGGGTCGCAACATCGCGGATCCGGGTCATCAGGAAGAAGGCAAGCGGAACGGTCTGATAGACGGTGACGTCGTTTCCGATCACCGAAAGAGCGCTCTCGAGACTGATCCCCTCGTTTGCGAGGTGGACGGCGGCGCGAACTCTGCTGCCGAGGGTGGCGTCCTCGAGGGCGGCATGCTTCTCGGCAAGGGCGAGAGCGTTCGGGTGGCCGCGGACGGCGTGGTGGACGAGCAGCGCGACGGTGATCGCCCCTGCGTGGGCTGCCGGGTGGGTGTGGGTAACGCTGCAGGCCTGGACCACCCGTTCGGTGACGTCGACCGGTTCGTTGTAGAGGAGACCGAACGGGATCGCGATGCTGATGCACCCGGAGGTGTTCGAGGAGACCCCGGAGGGTTTGCCGCCGGAGAGGAGGAGGTGACGGCACGCGGCGTCAACGGCTCCGTCGGGGAACCGGAGTTCATCGTTCATGTACATCCGGGCAAGGGCGGCCGCATAGGCGTTCTCCGAGTAGGTGCCGTCGGCGAGCATCTCCGCCACAAGGAGCATCATCTGGGTGTCGTCGGTGAACTGCCCGGGTCTCAGCCCGGCGTTCGGGTGTCCCCGCCACGCCCGGCGGTAGCCGTCGTGGATGCGCAAAAGATCGGGGGGCGTGCTCTCCCGCGCCATGCCGAGCGCATCCCCGATGGCGGCGCCGAGGAGGCAGCCCTTGAACTGGTCGAGCATTTGAGTAGTATCTCTTGTAGGGCTGCTCATAAGGGTTGTTATTCAGGCGGCGGAGGCAAAGGGCCACGGGGGGTAAATACGGGTGAATTTAGCCCTACAAAGAGGGTGAGAGGGCAGGCGCCCCCGGCGAACAGGTGTCTGCCGTGGCGGGGTGGTGCGCGCGGGCGAGCCTGTGCGATTGTGCAGCAGAACGATGAGATCATCGCCCTCATGTGGCGGGGTGGTGCGCGCGGGCGAGCCTGTGCGAAGTCAGTTGTTTCGGTACAGGATGACCCGGTACCTCCCCACACGGTAGGGGTGCGGGTCATTCAAGGCCCGGTTCCTCTGCGATCTCCTCAAGCGGACGGCAGCGTCCGGCCCGAATATCTGCGATATCTTCTTCGATCCGCCGAAGCGTCTCTTTGAAGAGCGGCTCCGGGTCACAGGCCATCTCCAGAAGACGGCTCAGCACCTCGTCGTAGGTCTCCCGGGGGTAGATCTTTTTACGGCGTCCGGACGGGTTTTGTCTCCGGTCAACGCAGCGAAACGGCGGTAACGGCAACCTGTTCCACCCATTCAGGGAGGTGTTCTACCCTTTCGACGGATATTACCGTCCCGTTGGGCGTATCGACGATTACTCTGTAGTTCTCCCAGCCGGTGGTGTTGACGGAGCTCTTCCAGCCGAGAGTATCTCCACCGGCATCAGTAACGACGGTAACCACCCAATAGGCCTCGATACTCTCCCGTGCTGCAGGACCGATCTTTGGCGCCGCCTGCCGGAGGGGGGAAGACTGATGTATGCTACCGATTCTCCCGTCTCGTTGAAGACGCCGCCAAGATGTAACCTCCCTCGATCAGGTCCCGGACTTCGCTGTCGCTTTGCAGTATCCGGGTCATCCGGTCATACCCGGAGACCCGATCGATCCCGCCGTGTGCAGTTTCGTCGTCACAGGGAGTAAAGAGTAGTACATTGATCAAGCTCTTTATGAGGGCTGCAACAGGGTTACTGATAATCTCCAGAGTGCCCCAGGTACCGGTAGCCAGGGGCCAGGACTTAGAGATGACGTCACGCTCGTCGTAACCGTTGCCCGCCGGAACCGGGCTGAAGTACACGGGATCGGTCATGACCACGTCAACGGCAGGGCCGGACGGCTGCCCCGAGACCGTCGCAGACGGAATTTCGGGGAACGTCAACGTCACGTTCTCATCGAGCAGGATCATGCCGGGGTACTGCCGTGCGACCTCCTCAGTGATCGAAGCCCTCTCTGGGGTTTCAATGGGTGGATTGTACATCGACATATCCCGGGGCCCGACCCACTCGTCGAAGGTATCGAGCCAGTTCGTGGTGCCCCCGGTGGAGGGCGCCGGAGCGGCGGCGGAACCCGCCGGGAAGAGGAGGACCAATATAATGAGTATCTTGACTGTCCGCATACCCGGTCTCTTGGATTGATTTTGCATCAAATATCAGCCTCCTCCCCCGGCATCAGTACTTCATGTACATCCCGAGCACCGCCGACCCGCCATCGGACGTCGGGATGAGGGCGACAACCCTGCTGTATTCGTCCAGCCGCTGCGTCGACGTCCATGACGCGGCTCCGTCCTCATCGAACCTCTCCACCCGGAGGAGGGCGCCGCCGTAGTCGTTCTCGGCAAGCACCGCCGAGATGTAGCCACCATCAGGGGTCCAGGTCACGGGAGCGGAGGTATTGATCGTGCTCTGCTGTAGAATGCTCCCGTCCTCGCCAAGCGAGACCTCTAGAACCCCCACCGGCTCCGCACCCGTGACCCCGGCGAGCAGTGAGTAGCCGCCGTCCGGGTCCTTTCGGGCCGCCGCGAGGAGATACTGCTCTCCAGGATCGCCCTGAACCGTCGTGTTCCAGACAGGTATGCCCCGGTCGTCGAACTTCGCCGCTGTGATGGCTCCGGTGACCTCTGCAGCCTCTCCGGCGACGAGGACCCCTCCCGCCGGATCCGGGACGATGATCAGGAGGGAAATTGGGCTCACATCCCCGACCGGCTCCTGCCAGGTGAGACTGCCGTCAGCCTCGATCCTTGCAACACGGTCGCCCCCGACCGCGATCCAGCCGCCAGAGGCTAACGGCGCGACCGCCCAGTACTCCCCTGCCGCGGCAAGGTCCGTGCGGTGCCGTTCGCTCCCATTGCCGTCCGCAAGGACAACAAGACCGCGGGAGGCCGCGACGGCAAACCCTCCTGTATTGGAAGGCGCGATTCCCGTCCCGCGGTGGTCGTCCGGCGACGGGTAGGTCGTATCCCACACTCCCCTTCCCTCCCGGTCAAGGAGGATAACCCGCGGCGTCGGGTGGAACTCGCCTATATCCGAGACCGACCCGGCGATCGCGTAGCCGTCAGGAACCTCGATGAGGGAGAACGCTTCGTCGAACTTCCCGCTGTCGATGACGGTGAACCACTCCCGGTCCCCGGCATCGTCAAGTTTCAGCACCCAGACGTCCCCCTCCAGCGTTCGGTGGCCCGCCGTCATCGGCCGGTCGAGGCACCCGGCGGCGAGGGTCAGGAGGATAAGGGCCGTAGCCGCCGCGAGGGTCCAGAACCTCCCGGTCTGTCTCATCGCTTCACCTCTCCGTTGCACTTTTACCCTTCCCGCGGGACCTCCGGATGAGATAGTAGCCCAGCACGAGCACGATCACGGCTCCAAAACCGCACCCAAGGAGCATAGGGTTATAGAAGATACTGAACGCACTCCCGGATCCCTGATACCTCGTCGTATCTGCGGGTTCTCCAAGCACGATCTCTTGCCCCTCCCCCGCCGGAGATGCACACACTATACCGCTGCCGGCCAGGATGAAGAGCAGCAGGGCGATGAAGATCAGCCCTTTCCAGCCGGTGTCGTTCAAGAATCGTTTTCCCCCATCGGTCTTCACCTCGGCATATCCCACGATGCGCGCGGGAGGGGTCAACGTTTCTCTATATACCTTTTATCTGACACGCATCTACACATCAGGTTCTTCTGATCGGTGCCAGACCAAAAAAAAGCCCCCGATGGGCCGGAAACCCGGGCCGCGCCGAACGGTAGAGGAAGGAGTCCGCACCGGCAAGCGATGAACCACTCCCAGCCGGGATGAGCACGCTCCACCACTGCCGGCCGGGGAGGGCAGGGGGCCGGCGCCCTCAGGAGAGGCCGTGTTCACGGAAGAAGTCGGTGTAGCGCTTGTCCGAACCCTTGATATGGTTCGCCACCCAGTCGCGGAGGAAACTCATGACCTGGATAGAGAGGCCGAGTTTACCCTCATCGAATCCCTTCTTGAACTCGCCGACCTTCGCGACGAAGGCCTGGTGCTCGCTTCGGTGCGCGTCAAACTCGGCGTAGCCGAACTTCTGCATATACTTCTCCTCGGTCGAGAAGTGATACTCCGTGTAGGCGGCGAGATCTGTGAGCACTTTCCCAAGAACATCCTTCCCGCGCTTGTCGCGCATCGCGTCGTGAAGGTCGTTGATGAGCGATACGAGTTTCTGGTGCTGGTCATCGATCTCTCGAACGCCCACGGAGAGATCGTCTGTCCATTTCATGAATGCCATAAGCAGGAATAGGATCTCCTTCCGTATAAATTGTTCGCTATATTCCGAACAGAAATGGAACAGATCCGCAAAAGATGGAACTGCACCCATGCCGATCTCGCCGTGACAGCGGAGATCGCGTGAATGCCATTAACGGATTTCCGCAGGATGACATCCTTCCCTGCCGTCCTCGCCGCTCCTTGACCTGGTCCGGCAGTCCATGTTCCGCGGGGTTCAAGAGGCAGAACCGTAAAGGCAAAGCAGCACCCACACCTGATGAAGAGACCGGGTGCAGCGAGATGAACGGTGCGATCACGGATTTCCTGATAGTTGCGGACCAGATCTTCATCCTGGTCCTCCTGATTGCCGCCGGCTACGTCGCCGTCGCGACAAAGATCGTCGACCCCCGGGCCACCCGGGGGCTCTCGGGGCTCCTCGTCAACATCACCATCCCGGCCCTGATCATCGCCTCGATGCAGGTGCCCTTCACCCCCGAACGCCTCGTCGACGCCGAGACCCTGGTTCTCGCGACCGGAGCGCTCTATATCTTCTCGTTCGGACTCGCCTGGGCGGTCTCGAAGGCCATGCGGGTCACGGCCGCGGAGGAGGGAGTCCTCCAGTTCGCGATAGTCTTCGGGAACGTCGGGTTCATGGGGTTCCCGGTCTCTCTCACGCTCTTTGGGCAGGATTCGCTCTTTTACGTCGCGATATTCAATCTGGTCTTCAACATCCTCGTCTTCTCGGTCGGGATCGCGATGCTGACCGGGGGAAGGGGAAAGGGGTTCGACCCGAAACTGCTCTTAAACCCCGGGATCGCGGCCTCCCTCCTCGGGCTTGCCCTCTTCCTCGGTTCGATCGAGATCCCGAGCCCCTTCATCGACTCGATCGACCTCCTCGGAGGGGTGACGACGCCCCTAGCCATGATCATCGTCGGGGCGATGCTCGCGACCTTCCCGGCCCGGGAGATGGTCGGGAGCTGGCGGATCTGGACCGCGAGCGCCATCCTCCTCCTCGGGATCCCGGCGGCCTACTTCTACCTCCTCGCCCCGATCTTTGCCGACCCCTACATCAACGGAATCATGATCACGATGGCCGCGATGCCCGCCGCCGCAAACACCGTCATCTTCGCCGAGCAGTACGGCGCCGACTCCCGGCTTGCATCGCAGATCGTCTTCGTCTCGACGATCGGCTCGCTCCTCACGATCCCACTGATCGCGACGGTGATGCTGTAAGAGCCTACTCCGCCCCGGTCCGACCTGCGACGTCGGCCGCGACCAGGACCAGCGCCACCCCGCGACGATGACGAGTACGAGGACCCACTGGTAGGCGAGAGCCGCATACAGGCCTGCCGCGATGCCGACGGCGAGCAGCGCGGCGAGGTATTTGCGTTCCATGTTAACAACGAGGACGGCCTGGAGAGAGATGTCTTCTGTCACGCCTCTCTGCACTTCCGGGCGACGTTCCTGCATACGCCATAGAGGCGCCGGACAACGAGGAGCACCAGGCCGATGATGCAGAATACAACGAGCACGAGGAATACGAGACCGATAGACTGGGCAAAGAGCATGAGGAGAGGTTCGATCGCCGGGTGGAGCACCCAGATAGGGTCGTAGAAGAGCAAGAGGAGGAGCATCGCAACGAAGAGTCCCGTTAAGAGTGTGTCCATCGATATCTTTCGCTGCATGCTTCTTCCACCCCTTATATAAGATTCAGCCTCCGTTCAATGATGGCCGACGTGAGCAAAAACCTCCCCGGAGAGTATGTTCGGATCATCGAAGATGTGTTCGTAATTTCGAACAGGGACTATGTTAACCTGCCGGTGCGGCCCAAGGGAGGACATGTAGAAAAGATGCTCTCGCGGTGTGGTGATTGCGCCACCGACCAGAACCCTGCCGCCGGGGGGCCGTCCAAAATCCTGGACAAGTCTCCAAAAAATTGGACATAGGGAAACCCCGATGGGCCCTCACCCCCGGAGCGCCCGCATGAACCGCTCCCGGATCTCGGCCGGGGCAAGCGGGATATTTCCGACCGGCGCGTTCCCGGGTGCGAGGACCGCGTGGATGAAAGTCGGTCCCCGGCCCCGGCTCTCCCAGGCATCCTTGAGTTCTTCTTCGTCCTGCACCTTGCACGTCCGCCGGATCCCGGCGGCACGGGCGAGGAGCTCCATGTCCACGAGGCCGGAGGCCGGGGTGGGCTGGTTTCCTGTGCTCCCGAAGGCCCCGTTGTCCAGGCAGACGATCGTGAGGTTCTCCGGCGCCTCAGCCGCCACCACCGGGAGGGCGGCGGTCCCGAGCAGGCTCCCGTCCCCGTCGAGGACGACGACCTCCCGGTCGGTCCCGACGGCAAGCCCGAGCCCTATCGGGGTCGCCTGGGTGTAGCTCCCGAGCATGTAGAAGTTCAGGTCCCGGTCGCGAGCCGCGTAGAGCTCTTTAGAGGGGACGCCGATGTTTGCAACGACCGCCTCGTCGTTGAGAACGCCCGCAATCACCCTGATTGCGTCGTAGCGCCTCATCACCGGCTCGCGGAACGTCCGCCGGTACTCGAGCGCCGACTCGCGGGCCCGTGGCGGGGGCGGCTGCTTTAACGGGCAGGCCTCGTCCGCCCCCTCCCAGAACGAGGGGAGGATCAGCCCCACGTGCGGGCGCATGTTATCGTACGCATCGCAGACGACCTCGTCGATCAACCCCTCGTCCTCGGGATCGCGGATGACCGTATACGGGATGCCGAGCGCCTCAAGCACCTCCGGGACCGCCCTGTTGAACGGCACCTGGGCCGGGATCGCCTCCCGGTAGACCCCCCGCCAGCTCGCGAGGATCGGGAGGGGGAGGCCGAAGGTGACGGTGAGGGACATGATGGCGTTCAGGGAGTTCCCGAGCCCCGAACTCTGCATATGAAGCACCGGCCGCCGTCCGGCCATCGCAAGCCCGGCCGAGATCCCGACGCCGTCCTCCTCCCGGGTGAGATTGACCGCATGGAACCGCTCAGGGATCAGGGCGCAGAGGTCCTGCGTCCGGTCGCAGGGGAGGCTCGCCACAATATCGACCCCGAGGGCCGCAAGCCTGTCGAGGACGCAGCCCTCACGCACGGATGGCCACCCCCTGCCCGGCGAGCCAGGAGGTGATACCGTCCCGGACGTCCCCCGCGACGGCCTCGCCGGCCCCGACCCGGAGGTAGGGCTCGACCGGGTAGCGATCGAGGTCTTCTGCCGCACGTTGATACCCCCCACCGGTCACGTTCAGGAGGATATGCTCACCCGGTTCGACGAACCCTTCCTCCGCCGCCCGGAGAAGCGATGCGACCGCGACCGCGGCGGCCGGGTCGAGGTCGATCTCCTCCGTCGCCTCAAAGAGCCGAGCAGCACTCCGGGCCTCGTCGTTAGAGACCGCATACATCCTCCCGCCGGAGGCCGCGAGGGCATCGTAGACCCCGCCGCGGACCCCCCAGGGCGGGTGGCGGTTCGTGAGCACGCCGGCAAAGACCCGCTCGATCGAGGCCTCGGCGTCGGGCATATCCTCCTCGGGGACGATCTCCCGCCTCCCTGCCTCCCAGGCCCGGACCATCGGGACGAAGGGGAGGTTCTGGGAGAGGTGGAGAGCCGGGAGGCGAGTGCCAAACCGCCCGTCGGCGATGAGCCGGTCGGCGGCCTCCCATGCGGCGATCCCCCCCGTCCCGCTCCCGACCGCCTGGAAGTAGGCGTCGGGGAGCCTCCCGGCAAAGAGCGTCCCATCGAGGACCACCGTCCCCATCCCGTCCCGGCGGGCGACGTTCTTTGCCCCGCCCTCCGGGACGACCCCCGGGATAGAGCAGACATCCCGCCCGAAGGCGATCGAGTCCGAGTAGTCCCCGTCCACCGTGATGAGGCAGACGTTTGGGGACGGTGCCGTCGTCCAGAGCCGGTCGGCGGCGGAGGAGGGGACCACCACGACTACCGGCGCCCCGGTCAGGGCCGAGACCTGGCAGAAGGCCCGGCCGGTGTTCCCCGCAGAAGAGATCTGGAGGACCCCGGCCCCCTTCTCCCGGAGGCGGAGCACCGTCGGCTGGGCCTCGAGCTCCTTGAAGGAGCAGGTCTCCATCCGCCCGCCCCGCTCGGGCCAGTAGCCCGAGAAGGTGATGGTGAGGTTTGAGAGACCGAGCTCCCGGGCAAGCCCGGTGCTAGCGTAGGAGACCGGGCCCGCGTCGATCCGGAGGTGGCCCTCGATGGGGAGCCATGACGAGTAGCGAAAGACACCGGGGAGATCCCGGAGGACGAGCCGGGGTTCCCGGTAAATTGTTCGGAGAAGGGCGTTGCACCCAGAGGGGCAGTCGAGGGTGTAGCGGTCCGGGAAGGGGCGGCCGCATCCAGGACAGTGGAGGAGGTATTTCTCCCTCACCGCCCCCCGCCTCCGGTGAAGGTGAACCGGCCGTCAAGGATCATCTCCTTTATATCCTGACAGAGGCCCTCGGCGAGCGTCCGGCTGGACTGGCGGAGCGTGATCGGGACGCGCCTTCCTCGGACCCGGAGCGAGCCTTCATCGCCCTCGAGGGCGTTGTTCGGGCAGGCAAGACAGGCGAGGCAGGCAAGGCAGCGATCGCGGTCGATCCCGGTCTCGCGGTCGAACGCGCCCGTCGGGCAGATCGCGGCCGCAACGCAGGCCGAGCAATCCTCGCACCACTCCGGATGGTAGGTCACCTCCCACCCGGCCCCCTGCCAGATATCGGCGTAGGTCGTCTCATCGAAGACCTTGCGGGTGTTGATATCGGCAATCGGGAGCGGGATCTCCTCGTCGAGGACCCGGAGGGCCTCGACCTGCCGGTCGTCGAGGACCGGGATCGCAAAACCGAGGCTCGTGATGCACTCGGGCCCCGCGGAGGTCTTAAACCCGCCCATGTAGCGCGGCTGCATCCCGACCATATCGGCGATGGCCGTGAGGTTGGGGCGGGCCGCGCTGCTCCGGGTCCCCTCCCCGGTCACGATCCCGGCCGAGCCGTTCAGGAAGACCGGCGACCCGTCACGGATGGCGAGCCTCGCCGGGTCGTTCTGGAGGGGATTGATCTCGCCGCACCCAGAGATCGATACTTCCCGGTAAGGCCCTTCGAGCCCGGTAACCGAAAAGATCGTCCTCACCCGGGTCGGCTGGGTGTTGAGGTACGCAGTGTAGTTCTTGTAAGCGCTCCGCGTCGTGAAGATCCGGGCGTAGGGGAAGTCGTCGAGGGTCACTTTCGTCTCGATCGAGCGATCGGCGGCCTCCACCAGCACCTCGATCTCGCGCCCCTCGACGATATCGCGAAAGAGGTGCCCGCCCCCGTAGTCAGGCCCGGCGTGGGCGGTCCCGGAGACGATCAGGTCAAGCAGCCCCAGCCGCTCATTCGGGCAGGGGCCGGGCATGCAGGGGACGCCGTTTAACCAGACCCGTTCCGCCCGCTCGAACGTCCCGGGCTCGGCCACCGGGATAGAGAGGATCGCCGCGGTCCCCGACATCACCCCGCACGTCCCGGTGGTGACGACGTCGACGTCGGCGGCCGTGATCTCCGCGCCCTCGCGGACGAGGCGTTTGAATTCCGCGGCGGTGTAGACGACCGCCGAACCGTTCCGGATCTTCTCATCGATATCTGCTATACTCTTCATAACAATCGAATATCCTCCACCCGCACATGGAGACCCGAGGACTGTGCGAGAATCATGTTCACGACACCCGTGTGCGTAAGGTTCATCATGCAGAATCCGGGCAGGAACCGTTGCCGCATCCCGAGGACCGGTTCGCGCCGCACCGGCCGGGCAATCCCCTCGAAACCAACGATGTGATATGCCTCGATCTCCTTAAACTCTCTGTCCCGCGAGAACTCCGGGCCGACGACGAGACAGGTGAGAAGACCGGTCACCGGATTTGCGTGAAGGACCGAGAGAACGTGCTGGACCGGGCAGCCCGCACCGGTCGGCCTCCCGACGACGATATCGCCGGCCGCAATCCCCCACCTCTCCACGAGGTCCGGGCGGAAGGGGAGGACGATCTTTCGGGCCGAGACCTCGCCGGGGAGGGGATCGAGGATGAAGTCGTACTCCCCGCCGAGGGCGTCCCGGCCGGAGTAGCGTGCCTCGCCCTCGAACCGGGGGGAGAGGGGCCCGGAGGGGCAAAAGATGCAGTCCTGGAGTTCCCGCTCCCCCCGCCGGACCCGCTCGAGGAATGCCTGGCAGGTCGGGGCGCCGCAGGCCCCGCAGTCTTTTTCGGGCGGTTGCCATGCCACGGGGCTAGTCCCCCCGGAAGAGGTAGTCGGCGCCCTCCATCCTCCGGACGACCCCGAAGTGGTGCTGCCAGCCGATCTCGGTCTTTCCGATGCAGACGGTGCAGACCCCAAGCGGCGGCACCCCCCGGAGGGTGATCGCCTCCGGGTCGGTGATCGGCGGATAGTCCTCGATCGCCCGGAGGAGGTAGCGCATCCCGGTCCCCTGGACGGCGTTCGTCTCGACGATATCTAGATCCGGGTTCACCTCGCGGATCTGCTCCCGGAAGACCTCCTTCTCGGCCTGGGAGACAAGGTCGATCCGGGTCACGACCGCGATATCGGCGAGCGCAAGCATTGGGGCCATCTTGAGGGGCGTGTTCGTCCCCGAGACCGCAGAGAGGACGACGACCCCGAGCCCCTGCGTCGTGTAGGGAGAGCACCGGAGGCAGAGCCCGGCGCTCTCGACCAGGAGGAGGTCGGCGCTCTCCTCTTCGGCCCAGGCAATGGCGTCCCGCATCACCATCACCCCGGCGTGGTCCGGGCAGAGGTCGCCGGAGCAGATGCTCCGTGCCGGGATCCCGAACTCGGCAGCGAGTTCTTCGTCCTCGAACGCCCGGACGACGTCGATCTTGAGGTAGGCGATCCGGTGCCGGTCCTGGAGCGAGCGGATGGTCTGGCGCACGACGGCGGTCTTCCCGGCCGAGGGCGGGCCGGCGACGATAACAAGCCTCATACTCCGATCGACTCCGTGATCAGGTTGCCAGCCCGGATCTCCTCCCGCATCCGGCGGAGGATGTCGTCGAGGCGGCGGGCCTCCCGGAGGGCGGCGATCTCTCTCCCGTCAGGCTCGATGATCCGGTCGACCGCCCCGTCCCGCATCACGATCCGTCGGGCGGAGAGGAGGGAGACCAGGGGGTCGTGGGTGACGAAGACGACCGCTTTCCCCGCATCCCGGAGAACCTCGATCACCCGCTCCTTGAAGATCCCGGCGTTCTCGACCTCGTCGAGGAGGATGATCGGCGCCGCTGCAATCATGACGGCGTCCGCCACCAGGAGCGAGCGGGTCTGTCCCCCGGAGAGCGCGGTCATCCGGGCGTCGGGGAGGATCGGCTCGCCCGTGAATTCGTTGGCAAGGGCGATCGTCCGGTCAATGATCCCGTCGTCCTCCATCTTCCGGGACCGGACATGCATCGAAAGAAACTCTGCGACCGCCAGATCTGCAAGGCACCGGGTGTTCTGGGTGATCAGGGCGACGGGCTTGTGCGCCGGGTCGCGGACGAACTCTTCTGGAGGGTAAGCGCCGTTGACGAGGACCGTCCGGCCCGTCGCGGTGTCGCCGCGGGCGAAGACCTCGATATCGTTGATGAGGGCACTCTTTCCCGAGCCGGTGGGGCCGACGATCGAGATCGTATCCCCGGGCCGGATGGTGATCGCCTCGAACCGTTCCGGTTCGCCGCTCCGGCTCCGGCCCGGGAGGATCGTGACTTCCCGGATGGATGATGAGACCATATGTGAGCATCGTCATGGACATTCATAACTGTTTTTCTTTATTCCCAGAACATTAACCATAATAGGAAAATATTATCTTAATGATGATACAATAGTAGATAAATGCTCTCGAGAAAGATCTTTGAGACCGATTTTGCCGAGGCACTGTTGGAGGAACTCGCCCGGCAGGATATGAGCATCCGCGACCTCGCGGAGCGGGCCGGGATCCCGCCTGCGACACTCTACAAGCTCACGTCGGGCCGGGCTGACCCGCGCCTCTCGACCGTCCGGAGGATAGTGAACGTCCTCGAACCGCGGGAGAAGTCGTTCATCGCGGTCATCGCGGCCCGGTTCCTGCTCGACGAACTCGACAACCGCCACCTCACCATCGACGGGAAGGAGTACCTCATCCGGGGCTACGCGGCGGACTCCCTTGAGGAGTGCATCATCGCCGCGGTCCGGGCCGACAAGGACGGGGCGCTCGGGATCATCTGTGCACCCATCCTCGCCCCGATTGTGGAAAAGATCGTCGACTGCCCGATCGCGATCATCAAGCCGCAGCAGCAGACGCTGATCGAGGCGATCGAGACGATAGCAAAGAGGATTTAGGGGAGCCGGGGGGCACGGATCTCGCCGTCAGCCCCACGGCAAAGGTGGCGTCCTCTTTCGCCGCCTGTGTGAGTTTCGGCAGGAACAAGGTTCTCGCGGCGGTCACCGGGAGGAGGAGGCGCTCGATGGCCTCGGTGATGTCGCTACAGAGGAGGCGGATGTCCGATCGTTTTGGCATAGGCTACCTCGGCGGCTACCCGCTCACGGACAAGCGGTTTCAGTGCGTCGGGCGTCACCAGGTCGACGGGAGCGCCGAGGCGGAGCGAGAGGTATTCCTCGAGTTCGATGAAGGTGAAGAAACCGACCGGCCGGGAGAACTCAACAAGGATATCGATATCGCTTGCCTCGGTCTGCTCGCCGCGTGCGACCGCTCCGTTGATACCGATCCGGCTGACCGAGAACCGCGTAAAGAGTTCGCCTTTGAGCCGTTGCAGAGTCGTGAAGACTTCTTCCCGGGACTGCATGGATACCGGTATTCTGTCGGAGAGGTAGTAATGAATTGCTGCAGGGAGAGGCACCGACCGGCCGGAGCCCGCCCGAGCTCTGATTTCCGCAAAAAGGGTGTTATCCTTTGTTGTTCAAGTAGGTGATCTGGAGATCGATATGGACCAGTGCTTGATCCTCCGGGCTATCTGCTCCTGTTGGATTACGACAACTTTCGTGCCGGGCCAGAAGACCGCAAAACCCGCCGCCAGTGCCGTGACTGCGGCGGTGAGGAGGAGCGCCGGGACTACTGAACTTCCCTCTGTCATCTCACCATCTCTTCCGGCCGATGAGAAGCAACAGCGCCCCCACAAGCGAGAGGACCCCGAGCGCGGGACCGAACCCCGGGACCGTCCGGCTCGACGACTCCAGTTCCAGGTTGAGGGTGTTCGTCAGGCTCTCGAAGATGAATTCCTCCCGGAGGGTGGAGTAGCCCTCCTTCTCGACCGTGACCGTCTGCCAGTAGCCGAGGGTGTCTACCAGGTAGCGGCCGTCTTCTCCCGTTACGTTCGTCGCCGCAATGGGTTTGTCGTCGAGCGTAAACACCGACTCGAACCGCACCAGCGCACCGGGGACCGGGTTGCCGCCGGCATCCGTCACCCTGCCCGAGACCGCGATCGACGGCGGCGGCGGGATGCCGATGCGGATGGTCAGGTTCACACTCTTCTCGGCCCGGCGCCCGTAGTTGTCCCATGCCGTGACGGTGATCGTGTTCTCCCCGGTCAAGACCGGTACCGAGCAGGCGAACTCTGTCCCGTTCCCGCACGAGACCTCCCCCGCTCCGCTCCGGACAACCACGCTCCGGACACCTGCAGGGGCATGGACCTCCCCGACGACGGCGACGTGAGGCGGCACGACGTCGATCCAGGCTACGCCGCCCTCATGCAGGGAGGTGATCTCGATGGCGATCGGGTCTTCGACGGGCTTCGGGCTCTCGTCGATGACGGTGAGGATGGGCGGCTCCCCGGCCGTGCCGAAGACGAAGGTCGCGTTGTCGTGGTGGTAGGACCGGGAACCGCTCGGAACCTGGTTCACCCAGGTGCAGGGCTTCTCGACGCCCGCGGGGGTGGGGATCTTCGTGGAACGTTCGTCGCTGATGGAGAAGAGGTGGTTGCCGCCGCTATCGAAGATCAACGTCGTTCTGTCGGCCGTATGGACGACGATCGAGCCGAACGGTATCCCGAAGGCTCCCTCCGCGGTAACCCCGGGCTCCGGCTGAAGGCTCAGCTCGCCGGAGATGGCGATCGTCTCGATCGACTCGTTCACCCATAAATCGGGGACCGGGTATCGGTCGGGGTCGAACCCTGTATCTGCGCTCGCTGCCGGGATTGTCGCGAGCAGCACCGCGAGGAGGAGTGCCGCCGGCCGGATCACTCCTCTCATGCCTCATCCTCCAGCGCGTCTCTTTCGGCGGAAACGTACTCGACGTACGGCTCCGAAGCACCGTCCCGGACCGCGGTCCCAGAGAATGCATAAACCGGTCGGACCGTATCCTGCACGACACCGCGGGGCTCCATCCAGTAGCCGAGCGAGATATTCTCGATTGTGACACGGTCATAGGCCGCACTTCCCGAAGGGCCGACGGTCCGTGATGCGAGGAGGTCGGCGTACGCCTCCTCCGGCGATCTAACGGCGACACTGCCCTCCGGTTCCACCTCCCGCCAGGTCTTCACGAGCCCGACGACATCGCCGCCGTCGCCCAGGATCACCGCAAACTCATCGCCGTAGACCGGCAGCCCGTCGAGCGACCGGCCGAACCGGACGGCAACGGTAACGTCGTACGACGCTTCAGGTTCATCGCCGCCTGAACTCCAGACCTCGTGCCTCTGGTTCACGGCGATCTCCACGACCCGGGCGTCCGGTGACGCCATCCCGGTCTTTGCGAGGAAGGCACGCGCGATCTCCTCCGCCTCCGCATCTGCCGGGAGATCCGGCTGCCGGGTCACCTCGGCCGGCAGCTCACGGTCGGGGATATGGTAAGCCACGGCGCCGGAGTGCGCATACACCGAGAGCCACTCCTCCGGGTCCTTTGAGGTGTCGACGAGGCGAAACTCCCTGGATTTCTCGCTCAACTCTCCCGAGAGCCCGAACCGCCCGGCAATCCCCCGGACCTCCTCCCCCGTGACGGTGGCGGGGACGGCCCGGTAGAGCGTGCAGGAGTTCGGCGTCTCCGGGAACTCAGCGGCGAGAGAGAATTTATCCGCATCCGCGCTCAGCGGATTGAGAATCAGTATGCAGCCGACCGCAATCGCCAGGACGAATGCGCCGACCACGAGGTTACTCTTCATAACCCCGGTCCTGCAGTGGAGTAGTACCCGGGCGGCGGCGTAACCGGCCCTTGGTCCACCAGGACAGGGCCCTGCTGCTCGACATCCCGCGAACCGTATATGATATGCAACGGGGACGCCGAGCCCTCGGCACGCGCCCGGGGCTCAATCCCGCTGATCCAGAACGTCTCCCCACCAAACGTCACGCTCCCGATAAGGCCCTTCTCCGAGGTCGTCAGGAGGACGTCGCTTCCCTCGACGCCGGGAATCGTCCCTTCGTAGGAGTCGATGCCGTCGTCGATCTGCTCGAAGGTCATCCTCTCCAGACCGGCCCGATACTCCGTGCCGCGGATCCGGAGCGGGAGTGCTCCCTCCCGCACCTGGCTGTTGACGGCAGCATGGTCGAACGTCACGATATCGTACCGGGTGATGCCCTTCGGGATCTGCAGTTCCTCCGGCGCCGAAATCCCGGCGGCCGCAAGATCGGAGAGCGATGCGGCGTCTGCGACGATAACGGTCATCCCATCGCCGACGACCAGGACCGGGCCGCTCTCGTCCTCGGCCGGAGACCCGGATCCTTGGGCGCCTGCACCCAGCGCGATTGCCACTGCAACGATCAGGCATGCCAGGAGAGCGATACCTCCGATATGGGTTTGATTCATGATGTCTCCTCAAGGTGATGGGCGACCTCCAGTGATCGCGGCATCCACACGGGAGAGGTCAACGTTCCCCTATAAACGATTTCTGTGGCAATCATCTACACATCGGACCTTTCCGATCGATTCTGGACCAGGATTAAGCCGTTACGGGCCGGAAACCGGGGGCGCGCCCGGTCTCGGAGGATGAGCATTACGTTGCCGAGCGCGATCCCGGCGATCTACGAGTCGGCCCCGATCAACTCCGGGGTGGCTGCAGTAATCCCCGACGAGCCGACTTCGGGCACTGCTATGTCGCGGTTGGTGTGACGGGGGGCAACCCTGGGCGCTTCACCGCCGGGCGTAGTCGATGCGGATTGTGCGGCAGAAGGCATGATGGGATCTCGCTTGTAGTTCTTCGCGATTGAGGCCACCGTCTCCTCCTCCGGATCCACAAACACCCGGAGATGAGGACAAAAAGAGGATTGTCTCCACCGCGACCATCCTGCCGGTGCCGGGCCTGAGCACCGCCTCTCTGGGGCGTTCTGATTCGGTCACAACTGCCTCCCGGCCCGCAGTGCAAGCGCACAGATAGAAAGCGCCGCAACAGCAGAGAGTATCCCGAAACCCGGCGCGGCAACGGCCGGGTCGTCCAGAACCACCACATAAATATCATCTCCATCGCTCACCGCAATCGTCTGCCCGTCGGGCGACCACTGGTGCATCCGAAAGTCGTACCCCGGAGCAAGAGGTTGCAGATCCGATCCTCCATCGTCCATCACCCAGACCGACGACGGGGGACGGGACGCCGAATAGAACGCGATTTTTTCCCCGTCCGGGGACCAGATCGGTGTGCTGTCGATGTTTTCCGAGGTCAGACGGCGCATGTTGCTTCCGTCGGCGTTCACGATCCGGACTCCAAACGAGACGTTGTCAGAGGCGGGGTCGTGAGTCAGCGCGGCATAGAGGATTTTGCGCCCGTCGGGAGACCAGGAGAACTGCAGGACATCTTCCCCGTCGGGAGTTATCTGCAACCCGCCCGACCCATCGACGTTCATCACCCGGATCACAGCTGTGCCGGAGGCCCGGGAGAGGTAGGCGATCCTGTCGCCCTCCGGATGCCACCGGGGCATCAGGGCATCGCCCGAGGAAGTAAGCCCCCGTCCTCCGCTGCCATCCGAGTTCACGACCCAGATGTCGGCCTCTCTACGGATCTCTGAAAGATTGATATTCATCGAAGCACGACCGCCATGCTCATCGGCAGTTGCCTCCCTGATATCCGCGCCTCCGAAGAGGCACGACGTATACGCGATCATCCTGCCGTCCGGGCTCCACTCCGCCTCGTAGCCCCGCGGCCCATGCAGCCAGGGGACGACGTTTGTCCCGTTGGTCACCTGCACCGGACCGGTTCCGTCGGCGTTCATCACCCAGAGGTCGTATGAGCCCGATCTGTCGGATATAAATAAGATCTCCTTTCCGTCGGGGGACCAGGGGTTCGTGACGAAGAAGTCCCGCGACCCGGCCGGGGTCAGGTCCGTCCCGGCGGTCCCGTCGGCGGCCATCACCCGGATGGTCATATCCCCGGTGCCGGGGTCGAACGAGATGTACGCGATCCGCTCTCCGTCGGGAGACCAGAAGGGAAATCCGTCCAACTCGGGGGTATCGGTGAGCTGGAGGAACTCGGCCGCGGCTGCGGCTCCCGGGAAGAGGAGGAGGCAGATTGTGAACGGGATGATGCATAGCCTTTTGCAGTTCATGCTCTATGCCTTCAGGGGGTGGTTACACAGGAACACGTAGCCTCCTCGGTCAGTATCGGCACAGCGCTGGCACAGTAGCACTTGGCCTGGGTCGTAACCTCGACCGTGTAGGAGGGGGGAGGAGACGGAGACGAAACGATTAGGTTTGCCGAGCCCGCCTGTATTGAGGTGCCGGGATAACGATACTCATGCCGTCTAAACTGACCGTCCCAGCTGGCCTTCGCGATCACCGTCAGGTCGCAGCTGTAGCCCGGCCCGGGACACTCTTTCTCATGGAACGTGAAGCAACCGTTTGCAGACCATTCCACCGCAATGTATCGCGCACCGTCCGTCCTTTGATACAATTTTGCGGAGATTATTTTTGCCGATGCGTTATATTTGAACGTCTGGACGGGACCACATGAACCAAGGAGTTGATCCGCCATAGTCAGTCCCTCCGCAGGAGAACCGAGTCTTCGATCCCCTTACATCTACACTGCGGCAAATTTTGATCCAGCCGTCTCGACGAGACCCGACCGCGAAGAATATCTCGATCAACGGCGTCAGGCCCCCTGCTCTTGCCAATTCTTTCACACCCTGCCGTCCGGGTTCGCATGCTCACATGCCCGAGAATTGCATCAGGGCCACCAGGGAATGCTCTCGTTTTGATGTTTCGGTGCATTTGCTTTCCTCCATCGTATTACCCGGAGGCAGACGGAGCATACATCCTCTTTGCCTCCGGGCGTGTGGGGCTCTATCATCCGGACGTGTGGGGCTCTATCATCCGGGCGTCAACCGTGGATGGGGGGACCCCACGCATCACAGGATACTAATTCCAGTATCCACGATGGAGACGTCAACGCTCCTGTATAAACAATTTCTGTGACGCGTATCTACACGTCGGGCCTGCCGGATTGAATCTAACTGGGAAAACGCCACACCAAGCCGCGAACCAACGCCGCGCAGAGTGACCCGGGGCAAGTGCCATGCCGCCGGGGTCTCATCGCATGGTAGAACTCCTTCACGGCCACGCTGTCACAACCAGGTAGTATGCCCCTTCGTACTCCAGGTGTGGGTAGACCCATGTCTCCCGGCCGGGGCCGTAGGCGTCCTGGAGCGCCCTGCTCTCCGCGTAGGAGACGTTGGTTCCCCCGATGACACGCTGGCTCCGATCTCCCCACTCCCACGCCGAAGGGTTGCGCTCCTTACCACGGATGACCGCATCGAGCGCCGGATGCTGCTCGAAGTCCTGCTCGGTCAGGGGGACGACCACGTTCTCTCCTGGTGTCGTCTGCTCCATGACGTAGAGCATCGGCTGTTCCCCAGAACTCTCGTGAGCGTAGAGGGTGAGGGCGTCGGCGAGCATGAGGCCGAGCGCGACCGCGACGATGCCGGCAAGACCGCAGGTGACGATTATCCCCGCCGTTTTGAGCCGGTTGCCGGGTTTATGACCTTCTTCAATTCCTGCACCTCTTCAAGCATCCTAATGGATCAGAACACGGGTAGCATAGTATACTCCGTCGTACTCGAGGATCGGCGCATTCGCCGTATACACACCAAACGACTCGGTGAGCGCGAGGCATTCGGCCCCCGTCATCGGGACCGGCGTGGATGCCGGCACGTTGGGGTTGCTGCCGGCCTCCCGGATCGCGGTGGCAAGAACCGGGTGCTGCTGCAGGTCCCGGTCGGTCAGACGGATGACGGATGCGTTCTGCAGACCCTCTTCCCCGACCACCTCCACAACCAACATTTGCGGCGGACCGTCGACTCCCGTGATCAGGGTGACGAAGGTCGTAACTCCGAACATGACCGCCGCGACGAGGAGGACGACGCCGATGAACGCAACGATTCCTATGATGATCAGGCGCTTTTTGTCAGGTTCCATGCAATCTCCTCCCATATTGACGCAGGCCGGACAGATCCCGCACATCGGGGCACCGATTCCGGCAGCTATCGGTGAGAGCTCGACGTCCCTCTATAAACGATTTCTGTCACGATCATCTACACGTCGGGCCGCCTCAAGCCTGTTTGCTCCCGGCGCAAGGCGCGGCGGGCGAAACGAGGGTATGAAGGGATGATAAAAGAGGGGTGTTCAGAGGTTGTGCGCGGGGACGCACCGGTTCTTCCCCGCATACGGCACGACCGGGCCGTGGAGTTCAATCCCGAGCGCCTCCCGGAGGACGTCCTCGATCGTCTCCACGGTCACGAACGTAAGATCGCTGCGGACATCCTCGGGGACGTCCTCGAGATCCCGCTCGTTCTCCCGCGGGAGGATGACCGTCTTGATCCCGGCCCGGTGGGCCGCAAGGACCTTCTCCTTGATCCCGCCGACGGGGAGCACCGCGCCGGAGAGGGTCACCTCGCCGGTCATCGCGAGCGTCGGGTCGACGGCTCTCCCGGTCACGAGGGAGGCGAGGGCCGTCAGGATGGTCACCCCCGCCGACGGCCCGTCCTTCGGGGTCGCCCCCGCCGGGACGTGGATGTGGATGTCGCTTGCGAAGAAGTCGAACCCTGTCGTGATGGTCGCGAGCCGTGAGCGGATCAGGCTGAGCGCAATCTGGGCCGACTCCTTCATCACGTCGCCGAGCTGCCCCGTCAGCGTCAGTTTCCCTTTGCCGGGCATGAACGTCCCCTCGATGAAGAGGATGTCCCCGCCGACCGGCGTCCAGGCCAGGCCCGTGACGACGCCGGGCGGGTTCTCCTTCCTCGCCATGTCCGGCCGGACGGTCTCCCGGCCGAGGATCTCGGGGAGCATATCGGCCGTCACGACGACCGGGAGATCGACGCCTCCCGAGACGACCTTCGCCGAGACGTACCGGGCAATCCGGGCAAGCTCCTTTTTGAGCGTCCGGACACCCGCTTCCCGGGTGTAGCGGTCGATGATCGCCGCGATGGCCCCGTCCTCGATCCGGAGATGATCCGCGGTCAGGCCGTGCTCCTCGAGGGTCTCCGGGATGAGATGCTCCTTTGCAATCGCAAACTTCTCTTTCTTCGTGTAGCCCGAGATCTCGATGACCTCCATCCGGTCGAGGAGCGGCGCCGGGATCGTCGAGAGACTGTTTGCGGTCGCGATGAAGAAGACGTTCGAGAGATCGTAGGGGACCTCCAGGTAGTGGTCCGAGAACGTGCTGTTCTGCTCGGGATCGAGGACCTCGAGCAGAGCGCTTGCCGGATCGCCGGAGTAGGAGACGGCGAGCTTGTCGACCTCGTCGAGGACGAAGACCGGGTTCAGCGTCCCGGCACGCTTCATCCCCTGGATGATCCGGCCGGGGAGCGACCCGACGTAGGTCCGCCGGTGCCCGCGGATCTCCGCCTCGTCCTTGACGCCGCCGAGGCTGATCCGGACGTACTTCCGGCCCAGCGCGTCCGCGATGCTCCGCCCGAGGCTCGTCTTCCCCGTCCCGGGCGGGCCCACGAGGAGGAGGATCGAGCCCTGCTTCTCCTCCTTGAGCTTCATGACCGCGAGGTGCTGGATGATCCGCTCCTTAACCTTCTCAAGGCCGTAGTGGTTGCTCTCGAGCACCCGGCGGGCCTCCTCGATATCGATGCTCTTCTTCTCGACCGTCCAGGGGAGATCGAGCAGGAGGTCGAGGTAGTTCCGGATCCCCTGGCTCTCGTGGTGCTGGCTCCCGCCCGACTCGAGTTTCCTCAGTTCGGCAAGAGCCTTCTTGCGGACCTCCTCGGGCATCGTCGAGCGCTCGATCCGCTCCCGGTAGCCTTCCTCGCCGGACGAGCCGTCGCCCCCGTTGAGTTCCTCCTGGATCACCCGGAGCTGCTCGCGGAGCATCGCTTCGCGGTTCGCTTTTCCGATCTTCTCGGAGGCCTTTCTCGCCACCTCGATCCGGAGGTTGATGCTCTCGCTGAGGTCCACCAGGAGCCGGAGGAAGGCCGTATAGCGCTCCCTGACGGAGACGGTCTCGAGGAGAGACTGCTTCGCGGCAACCTCCACCGGCATGAAGGGCACGACGAACGCCATGATCTGGTCGACGGACCCCATCCTGTCGACGGGCCGGGTGAACTGCTCGGAGCCCTGGAAGTTGGCGCTGATGTCGTGGACGGCTGCTTTGATCTCTGCGAGCATCTTTTCTCGGGTCTCCTCGTCGATATCCATGATGTCCGGGAGGGGTTCGAAGGCGGCGTAGAACTGCCCGTCCCTCTCCGAGACGGCCACGGCCTTCACCCGGCGGACCGCCCGGGCAAAGACCAGGTAGCCGTCGTCCGCAGGCTGGGCGTGCGTGACCATGAGGAGGTTGCCGGTCGTGTACAGCCCCTCGGCCGGGATCTCTGCAGGCGGGGTGCCGCCCTTGACGGTCAGGCCGACGGCGGAGGCCGATCCGTCGCTCTTCATGGCGGCGATCAGCAGCTCGCCCAGGGCCGTATCGACCTGGAACTTCGTCCGCGTCTCCGGGTAGACCACGGTCTCGAAGAGCGGTATGACAATCGTCTCGTTGCTGTCAGCGTGTGGTGAGTGCATGGTGACTCCAATCATTTAGTTTGAATTTACCTAACAATTCGTCCGGGCAAAAAATTACCTGACCTTCCGGAGGATCTCGATCAAGAGATCCACCTCGTTCTCATCGAGTGCCTGCACAATCCTCTCGATCATACGATGGAGCGCATTCTGCTCGGCGTTTGCTATCATCCGCCCCTTCTCGGTCAGGCGGATGTAGGCCATCCTCCCGTCATCG
Organism: Methanoculleus thermophilus; assembly: GCF_001571405.1. Lineage (NCBI taxonomy): Archaea > Methanobacteriati > Methanobacteriota > Methanomicrobia > Methanomicrobiales > Methanomicrobiaceae > Methanoculleus > Methanoculleus thermophilus. Next base: position 39,937 of record NZ_BCNX01000008.1, read on the forward strand.
GGGCACTTCTGCCGATAGGCGCACTCCATCCGGACGAACCTATCGACCATCTCCGTGACGGTGGGTTTCGAGTTGTTGGTGATCTCGGCGAGTTTGCTGAACGTCAGGTCGTGATGCTTCTCGATGACTTTCAGGTAGGCGATCTGTTTTGCCGTCAGATTGTTGAGCCCGCATTCGGCGGCGATCTCGCGGGTGCATTCGTTCTTGATAGCGATCAGGCGATCAAAGACCTCGAAGAGATGCTCAACTCTCGCCGTCATGGTTGATGCAAGTTAGTTTGGTTAGACCTAACCTTAAAGGTTGTGATCGGGGGAGGGTGCACTCTGGAAGCATACGTCTCAGTTGATGAGGGTGTTCCCCTCCAGGGGGCGGAAGGGTTCGCGAGAACTGTCTCGGTGATAGATCCTTGGTTCTACGGGGATGATCCCGGTCTTTCCCGGCGGGATCCGCTCCATGATCGAGATGTGGTAGTCGGGCCTCCCCTCGCCGGATATGGTGAAGTTGATGCTGACCAGGATGGGCTCAGGATCGTCCGATACGGGGCGGAGCGAATCCGGGACGATGATGTATGGAGAGGCATTCCCCGCTTTCGAGAGGCGTGAGAGTCCCGGCACAAACCCGCTCGCCGCTATCTCCTCACGCGAGACCTCTCTTAAGAAACCCCCTGAGTGAGCGGCGGAGACATCCGTGAGATCCGCACCGGGGAGACGCAGTCCAAGCATCTCCCCATTCTCTGTCCTAACCGGGAGAGTCGTACAGTTGTCAGAGGTCATCCACCGGAGGTCCTCTCCGGAAAAGACCGGTGAACCGCCGACTGCAGGGAGGGGAACGACAAACTCCGTGATCGGATCTCCCCGGTAGCCGGACAGCCCGGTAACGGAGACGGCGTATGAGTAATCCCAGGAATGCTCCGACATCATCCGGGTCTGATGATAGTGGACGAGAATGTTTCCGCCGATGGCGACAATCGCGATGGCGAGAAGCGAGACAACAACGACTTTGGCGAGAAAGGAAATTATCGAGGGAGCCATCTTCCATTCACTTCCTGATCCGCAGGACTGCGGCGCTCACGATCCACCATGAGATTCTCCGCACGGGACCGTCCATCAAAGGTGGATACCCCCGGGAATGACGTGGTATTCGGCCGGGACCGGGACGAAGCCGGACTCTGTGCTCGAAACGGCCGTATTCACCGTCGCCGTCCAGGTATCCTCCTCTATCAGGTATTTCATGCCCCCGCCGCCCCGGTACTCGAGGTCAAACGAGATCGATGTGGCGTTCTCCGGCGGCGAGACGAAGCCGTCGAGGAAGACGACGGTGGTGTAGGTCCCGCCCGAGCTCCGGGCGAACTCGGCGACGCTCACGTTGTCCGGGGTCGCGAGGGCCGGTACGAGTAGCCGGGGTTCTTCTTTCGTCTCGAACTCGCCGGTCGGTCTGGAGATATCCTGCGCGTAGTCCTCCGTCGTCGTGAACGCGATCATCTTCCCGTACGGCGTCTCCCGGATCGCCGTCCTCCACCCGGCGGGCTGGAGAACGCTGGACGACTCGAAGATCACCAGCTCGCCCTCCGCGTTCGCCGGAACCGGGATCATGACCGTGGCGGTGCCGTTCACGGCGAGATCGGACAGACCGGTGATCTTGATCATGTAGGAGTCGTTCGGCATGGTCGTCTCGACGAACGCGGGAAGAAGAAGGAGCAGGAAGATCACCGCGGCGAGGATGGTGACCGCTATCAGCAGGTTCAGTAAGGTTTTTTTGGTATTGGTACGCTGTTCGCCCATCTCCCCACCATCACCCACCGGAGGGGCCCCGCCTTCCGGGATCTATGCATGAGAAGTCAACGTCCCCCTATAAACGATTTCTGTCACGATCCTCTACACGTTGAGGCATTCTGATCATTTTGCCCCCGGAAATGCGCCTCCGCCGATCCGGGAGACTCGCTGTCCCGGCCGATGGAAAACTTGCGCTGTCAAGCGAACAGCCGGCATCAGGGGCAAAGGCTACCAGAAATAAACGATTCTGGCATTCTCCGGATTCACGCACGCTCATGCCTCTTCAAGGGCTCAAGAAGATTTCCGGTTGCGGGACCTGGGCATCCGGAAAAGGGATTTGAAAGCCCACCGGCGGTCCCTGAACGCAAATTTGCTTTTCACTTCGCATGCATTAGAACTCGCTTATCGGAACCCAATTTCCACCACCCTCGTACCTCGCAGCATGAACGTTTACCGGGATCGCTCCGCGAATGTCAGGAGGAACATGCTCCAGAATACTCACCCGGAACGTATCTCCCGATATAGAATGATGGATTCCCTCAGATACGGTTAACTCCAGGCTAACGGCAACATCTGTTGCATTCGCATTCAGAGGCACAAGATCCTTCGGGAGGAAGAGGACCGATGTGTATCCGGACCCATCCTGCGTGCTGGAATTCCATCCTGCAGAGGAGTTGAGACCGTCACGCATGAGCGGGGAGAGAGACTCATTCTGAGGGTCTGTCAGCCTTAGCTCACCGGGATCAAAATTTTTGAAAAATTCTGCGTGGACATCAGTAAGATTCGTACCGACCGATTGAAAAGCAAGCATTTTGCCATAGGGGGTTACGACAATCACCGATTTCCAGTTGCCGAATTGCCTGTACTGGAGTTCTTCTTCCGAAAAAACCAGCTCCCCGTCCCTCATAGGCATCGGCACGATAATATCGGTGACCGGTTCGTCGATATAGTTGGAAAGGCCGCCTATTGTGACCGTATATCTGTAATAGCCCGGGTTTGAGTTAATCCAGGCAACTCCGAACAGGGTAAGGAAGAACATAAGAATGACGGTAACTGCAGCCGCCAAAAATAGAATTTTGAGTTTAGTTAAGGATGCCATCGTGTCTGTGCTCCATGGGTCGATTCAGGGACGGGTAACATAGTACTTCCTTCAGTCTCTTTCTTCGGAGGCAGGAGAGGCATTCCTTCAAACATGGGAAGAGCACACGTTCCCATTGCCTCCGGGCATGCGGGATGTTCACCCGGACGTTTGGCAAACCGGCGGGGTGAACTTCCGCACCGGTGCAGACGACGCCCGCGGTACCCACGATTGTCCACTTGGACATTTCAAGATAAACCGTTTATGGGACAAACACCATTTTGAAGCCTACCTCTATAGGAAAAAACAGGCTGCGGCCCTGGGGATTGTGACCTCCTCAAGTTGCACCGCATAGACGCATCCACCTTGAGAGATCCGTTTGAGAATCAAGGATCAGCTCCGGCGGAGAGATGAATACCGTGAACTTCACCGGGATATCCTCAATTCCCATCTCCCTTGCCCGCTCATCAAGCATCGTATACACTGCCTCTATCGAAGAAACATTCTTTGGCGGAGGCGGGCCGTTCCAGATACTCACCCGGAGATACCCGTCAATGTCGTAGCCGAAACCGATGAGAGAGCCGTTGGGATAGAGGTAGCGTTCCCGTATCTGATCTCCCATGGCGGCGGTGAAGTACTCCAGGTTTGCGCCCTTCCCGCCCTTCGAGATGGGGAGCCCTCCGAGCGTGACGATGACGGGCTCCCTCTTGTTCAGGCTGGCTTTGAGGTGACCTATGTCCGGGTCGGTGAAGACTGGTTGAAGCTGTCCGGATACCCCGGCAGATGTTGCCGACCTCTGATCCCGGAAGTCTTCAAAGAGGTACACTCCTGTAGAGAGGCTAAATACAAGGACGAAAAATAAAATTGGGGCTGAAAATTTACTCATGTCTATGCATCCTCAACCTGTTAGCGGAAGAACGCCTAGTGCTGCCTGCACACCTGATACCGGTGAAAAGTACTCTTCACCGTTGAAATTTCCAGAGTGTATCCCTACAACAATTCTGTCATGATCAGGTTCAACATGGTAAACTGGTGCTCCACTATCCCCGTTTGCGGCACTATAAGAAACAAAGTACTGATCGTATAAATATTTCTTTGTATCGCCGTTAAATACAATATCCTTCCTTATGGTTGCTCCTGATGTTGTGCCCGTAGTAATTCCTGATTTGTAAACGGGCAACCCTATTCCACAGTCAGTATAGTAACCTTTCACGGTTTGTTGTACCCCTCCACTACCATAGATTTTTGCCGCAACATTACTGTAGGGAACCCAAGCTGCATCTGCATATGAACTCTGACTTGGCCAATGGGTATCAGCAGCCACTGTACCAACGGCATTTGACGCACTTACACTTGGCTGGTATATTGTTTCCCCGACACCGTCAGAACAGTGTCCAGCAATGACATAGCCAAGGGTTCCAGCAGCGTTTCGCGCAGCCCAACCAATTGTTGCGGTTCCTGTTGAACTGCCTAAGACTGCCTGCATCTGCACCCCCCCAATCACGGGACGGAACCTGTCACTTGCGCTGTGAAGTACTAGACTGTCAGGATCGACAGATCTAACCTTGATGGGAATATCTCCGACTCCCGATTTTTTTGCTTCTTCACTCAGCATTGTGTATATCTCGTTCACTGCAATATCAGTTTTATCCTCAGAATATCCCTCCACAACACCGATTCCGACATACCCCTCAATGTCATACCCAAAACCGATGATGGGACCATCCGGGTAAAGGTAGGGTTTTACGGAGTCGAACATGTCGCTTGTGAGGTTATCTAGGAAATTATACCATGTACGTCGATGCTGTGTATCTTTGAATTCCGGTAGAGTGCCGCGTATATCAATGACGCTTTCTTTTGATTTGAGGTACTCAACGGCTGCGGTGTACTCGTCACTTGTAAGTTCTGCACGTTCAACAGTCATGCTACACTCATCCGCAACTGGGTTCGCAGAAGCAAATCCCAGACAAACCGATACCGTCAGCATGAGTATAACAAACGCTGACAGAAATTGCTGTTTTCTCTCCATTTCTTCACCTCAATCAGGATTGGCATCCATAGCCACCGCCGGCACCACACCCACACTCACAAACAACAGCGCCAGGAGCAGGGAGAATGCCCGCGTTCTGACTTTTCCATTCATGCTCTTTCCTCCGATAATTTTCCGGAGGCGAGCGAGGCATACTTTCAAGTACACAAGGCACGTACACTCTTTTGCCTCCGGGCATGCGGGACGTTCACCCATCCGATTCGCTCTTGGCCGGGTGGACCCCCCGCGCTTCGGGATACCGGCTCCGGTACCCACGTGTGAGAAATCAACGTTCTTCTATAAACGATTTCTGTCGATCCTCTCTACACGTTGAGATAGTTGGATCTATTTTGCTTCCGAAAACATCCCACAGTCGACCGGGAACTCGCACTGTGCCGACCGAAAATAAACCCACGCGGCAAAGGAAAAATCGATTCGGATATCGTATCCACGTCACAGACACCCATTTTGCAAGAAGGCCCGGCACCAGCGCTCACCCTGCGCGACAGGCTCTCTCCGCCATTGTTCGACACCGATTCCCGGGCGGCCAGTCTGCCCCGGACCGAGGAACGTGTAGAGAGGTTTGAGAGAAAACTTAAGTGAAGGTATTTGAGAAGTTCCCCGGTGGTATGATGACATACAACCGCATCTTTGCACTGGTGCTTGCACTGGTCCTGATGGCGCCGCCGGCTTTTGCCGGGAGCAGCGAATGTGGTGTGAACACCGCTTCGGAAGAGGAGAACCCGGCAGGCGACGCCGGAATTCGCGCCATTTACCTCATAGAGCAGGGAGAGACAAACCATCACAGCGCGTATGTGCCTCCAGGGAGCTCAACGCTGTTTGTGAATCTAAACTGGTTTATCCCCCAGCAGTCGTTGACGCTGAAGATCATCTCGCCGAGCGGAAGCACCTACGCCTACTATCACGATACCGATCTAGATGGTGATAAAAACGCACAGATCCGCACATCGATCTCCTCTCCGGAGGCTGGAACATGGCGATTCCAGGTTTACGGGGAAACCGTGCGGGATGCCCAGGATTATTCCTTTGAAGCCGCGGCGGAATAAATCACATCTTTTTTATGTTCCCGGGAACCTGATCCTCTTAATGCCGAATCGACCCGTCCTCGCGAGGCTCGCGCTGCTCCTCATCGTGCTCATGTTACTATTTACCCCGGGGAGCGCTGCTGGCACTGGACCGAGCGAACGGGAGTTTCCGGAGATGATACCAGACGATCCGATCCCTGAGTACATCTGGAACATACCGCTGAAGTTAGTCCTGCTCGACTTCGTCTTCATGAACGCCCCCTTGCTCCTCCTCCCGGTGCAGTTCCTCATATCGGTGTTCGCATGGCTCTGCCTCGGCCACAGGAGGATCTCCCGGAAGAACGCTCTCGAACACGACACCCGTCGTGCGGCGTACCTCTGCATCCGGGAGAACCCCGGGATCAACCACGCTTCCCTCTCACACAGGCTTGGGATTAACATTGGAACGCTCCGGTACCACCTTGCAACCCTCTGCGAGACCGGACAGATAGTAACTGAGCGCGATCACGGGCAGTTGCGGTACCATGCGAACGGCAGGGCGGCCCGTGAAGGAGAGGGCTATCCCATCAACGGGACACGGAGAGAGATCCTCGATCTCATCACGCAGAATCCAGGGATAGCGCGAAAAGATGTCGCATCCGCGCTCGGGATCTCCGGTGCATCGGTGGCCTGGCATACGGGGCTGCTCATCCGGGACGGTGCTGTATGGAGCGAGAGAGACGGAAGGATGGTGCGGTATTTCCTCCGCCGGGATGTTCAATCCCGGCAAAACAGAGGCGCAGACGCAACCGGTTAGGTCACCCGGGGGCGGTTGGGCCGGAGACGATGAACGAGTCCCGGTTCTCGACGCTCACCTATCCGTAGGCTACGGACTCGGCCGCTGCGAGATCCTGCCGGGTGAACGCAATAAGAACCTCTTCTGGAGATGGCGGGGATCCCGGGCTCCGGTGGGGAGTGATCGTGATAGTGTACCAGCGCGCGTCCGGGCCGAACGTCACTTCTCTCACCGGGCGGAATACCCCATCCGAGACCTCATAGAGCCTCCCCCGGGTCTCATTGTAGTGATCCCCGTACGCGTTCGGGCTCAAAAGAAGTGTCATACCCTGCTCCCGGAAGGGGATATCCTCCAGAGCGATGGCGTCGACCTCCCGTAAGAGGGCGAGGGGGTGCACCCCCTGCACGGAGTAGGCAAGTTTCTGCGATTTGGCGGATACGATTCCGCCCGGCCCCGCATACGCCTCGTACGCGTGCTGCTCGCCGTCCTTATCGCCGTAGAAGTAGAGCCATATCACCCGAGCCGCGCCATCCCCGGCGAGATCGACCTCCAGCTTCCGCAGCACAGCCGACTCGTTCTCAACGCCGGTGCTCTCGACGGCGATCTCCCAGAGGTCCAGGATGGCCGGATGGTATGCCGGGGACTCAAGATGGGTGATATTCTCGATGCGGGTGACGTCCGGGGCCTCCGGTAAGATGAAGAAGTGCATGCAGGCGTAGACAGCTATTACTCCGACGATAACGGCAAGGATCGGTCGTCTCATGGTAGTTCCGGGCCGATGGAACCGGCGTGGTTAAAGTCAGTATGGGACCGGCCGGGCTTGAAGTTTCCGAAAAGTGACCGGTCCGGAGTATCGTTGGTTTACCACGGCCACTGGTCGAATTCACTCCCCTCACGCCCCGACGTGTAGAGGAATGTGAGAGAAAAGGTATATGGAGTAACGATCCAGTCTCAAGACGGCAACACCCGTGGAAGTGCATCTGAGTAACCCTTGCCTGTTCCGGGCGGCGGAAAAACCTCGGTTGTCACTTAAGGGGCGATACCGTGTATAATCGCGGGCCTGCGGTACTCTTGCGACCACGGACGGAGAACGAGCATGGAGATAGAAGCATATACACTGACCGGTGATAACACATGACGGCGGAACGGGTCTTCACCGTGGCCCAAAAAGAGTTCACTGACCAGATAACGGGCTGGCGGTTTCTGGTGATCCTCGCCCTCTTCCTCGCCATCGCCCTGGTGGGGACGTACAGCGGGGTCGTGAGCTACGAGAGAGAACTGGATAGATACTCGGAGCAATTGGCCGCGATGGATAACCAGAATGACGGACCGGCCGGGATGATGCCCGCAAAACCGCCAGTTGAGGGCGTTTACTCCTCAATGTTCCTCACGCTGATCTCCTACGGGGGGCTCCTTGCCATCGCCGTCGGGTCCGGCCTGGTCTCCGGGGAGAAGGAGTCCCGGTCGCTCAAAAGCCTGCTCTCCCACCCGGTCTACCGCGACGAGGTCATCAACGGCAAGGCGCTCGGGGGCGTCGCGCTGCTCGCCCTCGTCGTCGGGAGCGTGCTCGCTATCTCCACCGCGCTCCTCCTTGTCTTCTCGATCGTGCCCGCCGCCGGCGATCTCTGGATGATCCTGACCTATGCGGGCGTCATCCTCCTCTTCCTCGTCACGTTCTTCTCCATCGCGCTCGCCCTCTCCACCCTCTGCCGGGAGAGCGGCAGCGCCCTGCTCCTCTCGGTGGTCGTCTTCATCCTCCTCGTCTTCCTGTTCCCCTACGCCACCACGCATATCGGCATGGCGCTCATGATGGAGGAGCCCGACCCGACGGCATACGGCGGGGACATCTCGTCGGAAGAATTCCAGGCAGCGTTCACGGCATATTACGGGCAATTCGACCTGATCCAGAGCATCGGAAACCTCGCATCACCGCAGATGGCGACCAACGCCCTCATCCAGGGGATCGCCAACGCCCCGACATCGGGGGCGACCCTTGAGGATACGCTCGGCGAGATATGGTCGAGCGTGGTGGCGCTGATCCTCTACCCCACCGTCTTCTTCGCCGTCGCGTACACGCGGTTCATGCGGATGGACATCCGGTGACCACGCCCGGGAGGGAGCGGGACCGAGTATGGAGCCCCGGCACTCCCGGTGCCAGCCGGGACCCTCTCCGGTTCCGTGGGCCGTGCAGGATGTATCCAGCCTTCCGCTTTCCGAAGAAGACAGCGAACATGTAGAGAGAAGTGAGAGAAAAGGTAAATATTCCAACGTAGAGGTAGCAGTGCGGATGCCGGCATCAGGCATTCGCATAAGTCGCGGGGCCACACATCCGCGGTTCACGACAGGATGATGCACCCCGCATGCCCGGAGGCGAAAAGAAGGTTATTATTACCTCTACTTATAGGTACGTCCTTTCCCCCTCCGGCACCGTAACAAGGAGGAAGCAGAAGATGAAAACAAGAAACGGATCTATCACGGCCTGGGCGGTACTGGCACTGGTTGTACTGGCTTCCGTCGGTGCGGTTTCCGCAGCCCAGGCTCAAAGTCAGGAGAGCATTGAAGTCGGAACCGAGGATACCGGCGACATCGGAATTCTGGCCGTAGAAGAACTGGGAGTCATGTATACAGACGGCGACGCCGATACGGCAAGCGTGACGACGTACGGACCCATAACCGTTCCGCCCGGGTACAACACCTTCAAAGCGAAGTACTACAACTCCAATGACGAAGACAACGACGGGCAGGGAGCACTCTACCGTCTGACGGTCTACGATGCTCAGGGTATGGCGCACACTAAACAAATAAAGGTGGACTGGGCGACCAGCGGGACAATCGAAGTGAGTTTTGATTCGCGGGGCACTGGTGATGCCTACTACGAACTCTGGTGCGAGACGCACGATTGGCTCGACACAACGAAAGCAACGGACATAGGCACCGGGGACCTCGACTATGTCTGAAGGGGGTGCATCCCCTAGGAATGCACCTATTTTTTGAAACGGTGATCCGATTGAGCGAAAAAGTAATGTGCAGCATCATCCTGACGCTGGGCCTTGCCATCCTCCTCGGGTACGGGCTCGTATCGTATGCCGCGGAGGACATCGTCGTGAACGCCACCACCTCCGGCGGCAAGATCCTCTTTCAGGATAACGACTCCCACGGCGTCTATCTCCTCGGCAGGGCCTGGGCTGATTTCGGAAGCAACGCAACGTTCTCAAACGTGACCCCTTCGATCGAGACGGGGACGGGAAGAAGCGTCTTTCTTGTCACATGCGACAACGCCCGAGGAAATGAACTCAGCAGGACCCGGACGGCCGTCTTCACCCTGACGGTCTGGAACCCTGCAGGGGTGCCCCACAGCACCACCCGGGAATTCCGGGGGATCTGCTCCGAAACGCTGAGCGTAGATTGCACTCCGTTTGAACCCGGAGAGGGGCGGTTCGAGGTCACAACGACCATCCGCGAGAGGCAGCTGAACCTCCCGGCGGTCTTCGGCCGCTGATACCCGCGACTTCCAGGCCACCCATTGATAAACAGCGAACTTTGCCCGTCGGGACGAATCGGATGGCCGTGGGACTATGTGTCCCGGCCCCCACATAGTGTCAGAGCGATAACGGGCACTGGCTGCTCCTCTTCAACCGACTGAGACCCGACGTGTAGACAATCATGACAGAGAACATTTATAGGGTGACGTTGACCACTCATCGATTAATACCGGAACCCAGGCCCGGCAAACGGCGGGGCGGGTGAGTACCGTCGTCCGGGAGAAGAGAACATGTCGACAGAGACGCCCTCAGAAACCACCTTCACCGGCCCCCGCCGGGTCTTTCAGCGCCTCAATGAAAAGTCGTTACGCGACGATCTCGTATTCTATTTCGCGATCGTCGCAGTCGCATCGGTTCTCTTCATGGCGTTACCCCTCCTTACGGGAAAGGAGCCGGAGATTGACGGGTTGCACCGGCTCTGGTTCATCGCGGCAGGCACCCTTATCACCTTCGTGCAGGGCCTGATAGCCGGGGCCGTCACCCTCCTCGCCGTCAGCCTCGTCGAGCACTTCTTCCTGCTCTTCGTCGACGTCCACCGCGAGTTCGAGCAGACGATGAAGTCGGCGGTCTACGCTCTCGCGCCGCTCATCCTCTTCTCCTGGGCGGTCCTCCTGCAAGTCCCCTTCGCCGGCCTGCTCCTCCTCGCCTGGTTCTGCCTCTCGACCTACTTCGGCGTATGGATATTCCACGAGAAGTCGAAGGACCGGGCCGTCTTCGTCGCTCTTGCAACCAGTTTGGTCCTCGCGTACTATCTCCATCGCGCGGTGGGAATCTGATAACCGGTGACGGTCATGAACTGCAACCACCTCTCGTTCCTGTGGAAACTGCTCCTCACCCTTGCCGTAGTCGTCCTCGCGGTCAACTTCTACCAGGACATCATCCTGCACGACCGGCCTGACGCCTTTACCCGGTGGCTGTTTCCCGTGTTGCTGTTTAGCAGCCTCATCGTGCAGATCGTGAGCAAACGGTGCCAGAAAAAGCAGCCAGACTGACCGTTCTGCCGTGGAGGAAGATCCGCATCGAGATATCCCTTCTACTGCTCCTCCGGGAACGAAACGGATTGACGCGCCCCGACGTGTAGACGATTGTGACAGAAATCGTTTATACAAGAACGTTGACCTCTCCCGCAGAGTTACAGAACACGGGAGCCGAACCGTGTCGAGAACGGTGCAGTATGTCAGGTAAGGTCGTCGCCTCACTCCCCCGTACCCGATTCTCGCCGGCCATCCCTCCAATCGTCGCGGTCGTTGCATGCGTGATCTGGGCGGGTACCGCAAGAGCCGTCTCGGGGACAGTCGGGCCGGCGCCGCCGTCCGTCCTTCCGGTCTTCATCCTCGTAATCGTCACCCTTGCCGTCACGGGGGCCGCGACGCCGCTCCCGCTCATCTCGGGCACCGTTTCAATCCGGAGAGAGCGGCAGGCAGTCCTTGCCGCCGTTGCAGCCTCGGTTCCGTTCGTCTTCGCCTTGTTGATAAACCCCGACCGGTGGCCGGGCGGCCCCGCTCCCCTGATCGCGGATAGGGTGCCGGTCGGCGGGTGGCTCCTCGACGGGATCATGGGCGCACTCCCGTTTGCGGTCGACACCACCGCGTATAAACTCGCCTTCTCCGCGCTCACGGACTTCGGGTTCTATCTCGAGTGCGTCCTCGTAGCGACGGTCCTCTACGCCGCCCTCCGGGTGGTCGCAACCCCTCAGAAGAACGCCAGGTACAGGAAGTAGACCCCGATCAGGACGATCGCGACGCCGACGATCCGGTCGAAGACCTCCCCGCTCATCCTCGCCTTCTCCCGGACCTTCTTTCCGGCCGCGCCCCCGACCGAACTGATCACGATGAGGGGGATCGCAAGCCCCACGCCGTAGACGAAGACCGTAAAGAGACCTTCGAGAGCGGTCTGGTAGAGCGCGATGTAGGTCAGGACGACGAGGAGCATCGGCGCCCCGCGCCCCACCGTGATCGCCCCAAACGAGAGCCCGAGGACGAACGCGCCGTAGACCGTGTAGGAGGGAGGCGCCCGGAAGCGGTTGAAGATGCTCCGGATCGGGGGTTTGTAGACGTGGAGGAGTTGCAGCCCCATCAGGATCATCAAAACCCCGCCGATCCCCCATGCCACCGTCTCGTTTAAGAAGAGGAGGTAGTCGCCGACCAGGCCCGCGGCTGCTCCGAGAGGAAGGAGGACGAGGACGGTCCCAAGCGAGAACGCAACCGTCAGCCGAAGGATCCCGGCAAGGGAGAGATCCGTCTTTTGGCTCGTCAGGTACCCGATCAGGCCCAGGCAGAGGACGCTGTTGCAGGGGCATATCCCGGCGACGAGGCCGAAGAGAAAGATCCCGAGGACCGAGGGGTCGAATGAGGCCACAAGGAGGAATTAGGCCGGGAGCAAGGATATACCCTGCGGTTCCGACCGGCTGTCACCGCGGTTGCCGGGCGGCAGAAAAAACGGCTGCATCCCTCGCAAAAATCCAAACGGGTATATAGAGAAGTATTTCAGAACAGAGATACTATACCTCTAAACGATCCAATGGTCCCGTGGGAACCCATATTCGCCGTCGTGCCAGGCCTGATCCTCTTCTTCTACGGGATAGAGAACTTCTCACGGGAGCTCCTCTCCGCCGCGAAAGGGAGCTTCAGCATCATCCTCGGCAAGATGACCTCGCGGCCGATCCTCGGCGCACTCATCGGCGCCGTCGTCACCGCCCTCGTCCAGTCGAGCGCCGCGACGACGATCGTCACCATTGGTCTCGTCAACGCCGGGACGATCTCGTTTGGCCAGAGTCTCGGGATCATCATCGGCTCAAACGTCGGGACGACCATCACCGCCCAGCTCGTCGCCTTCAAGATGACGGCGTTTGGAGCGGTGCTCATCCCGGTCGGGTTCCTCGTCGGGGCCTATGGCGGGCGCTACAAGATCCTCGGAAAACCTCTCTTCTACTTTGGTCTCGTCTTCTTCAGCCTCAACCTCATCTCGACATCGCTTGCGCCGTTCCAGAGCGATCCTGAGATCATTGGGTTCATCACGGAGTTCTCGGCGCTCCCGCTCGCGATCCTGATCGGGTTCCTCTTCACCGCGATGGTCCAGTCGAGCGCCGTAACGACCGGCCTTACCGTCGTCCTCGCCCAGCAGGGGTTGCTCACCCTCCCCCAGGCGATACCGTTCCTGCTTGGCGCAAACATCGGCTCGACCACGACGGCCCTGCTTGCCTCGAGCAGGATGGGGCTGCACTCAAAAAGAGCGGCTGTCGCCCACTTCATCTTCAACTTCGGCGGGGTGCTCATGATCCTGCCCTTCCTTGGACCCTTCACCGAACTCGTGATGGCGATCGGCGGGACGGAGGCGCAGATGGTGGCAAACGCCCACCTCCTCTTCAACCTGATCACGGCGAGCGTCTTCCTCCTCGGCATCAAGCAGTTCGGACGGCTCGTCGAGAGGGTGGTGCCTGGAAACGAACCCGAAGTCCTCATGCGGACGCGCTACCTCGAGGACGGGTTGCCGGAGGATACACGAGCGGGGTTTGAATTGATCCAGATGGAGCTCAAGCACGCCCACGAGGTCACGCTCAACCTCTTCCGGGCGGCGATGACCTACCTTGCCACGGGCAGGGATGCGGACTACCTGATGGTCGAGCGGCTCAAGAACCTGAACGGTTACCTCGACCGGAGGATCGAGCAGGCCCTCCGGTCGATCTCGACACGACCTCTCTCGGACCGGGAGGCGACCGAGGTGGTCTACCTTGTCCGGATGTCAAACGAGATCGGGCGGCTTGGATACCTCGGGGCGGATCTCGGGGAGTTCTTCCGGAGAAGCATCGAGAACGGAAACGGTGCCTCCGCCGCCCAGATCAAGGAGGTCGAGAGCATCTACCGGATCCTTGATGCAAACATCGTCGGGCTCGGGCATATCTTCCCCCGGATCCAGGAGACGACCGTCGCGGAGCTTCGCGCCCGGGACATCGAACTCCAGTGCGTCGTCAACGAGCATTACCGCAGGCAGCTTGCAAGCCTCAAGCAGGAGGGTGACTTCGGAAACAGCCGCTACATCGAGGTCCTCTCGATCATCGAGGCGGCCAACGCCAAGGTGCGGGATCTGCGCAAACTTGCCGAGCGCTACTCCACCGAGGTGGGCGTGACGCCGCCTGCGTCAATCGGCGTGGACGACCCGCTTCCTCTGACCCAGCCGGTAGCCGGAGACGACAAGCAGGGTCTCCCCGACCTCCCGGTCGAGGGCAGGGTCCCCGGTGTCCACGTAGAGGACGGGTGTGGCCTGGAGTTTTCCGGGGGTCGCGACCACGATCAGGTTCGATAGCCCCGCACGCCGGAGGACTGCAGGACTGATCTGCTGGTTCCCGCGGCCGAGGACGAAACCCTGGGCGCCGATGGGGCTCACGATGATCTTTGCCCGCGGATAGCGCTCAAGGAGGGCAAACAGCGTCCACTCGTCGGCGTTCCGGGCGAGGACCTCACCGTTCCGGACAACGTCGACCCCTAGAAGCGTCGGAGTCAGTCCAAGCCTCTCCATGATCCGGGCCGTCGTGCTCCCGGCGCCGATGATATAGAGGGTATCAGGGAGCATGATCTCGGCGATGAACGCCGCGATAGCGTCCTTTGCCCGCTCCTCGTCCTGCTCCTCAAAGACCTGCTTGCCGCCTTGCGTCCGCTCCGGGATGTAAGGTACGCAGGCATACCCGTAGAGCCGGGCCGCGAGCCGGCCCGAGCGGTAGGCCTCCTCGTCGACGTCCATCACCTCGGAGTCGCGGCAGGGGATCTCGCCCGCCAGGCGGAGAAGCTCGGCCGCGGCCGCCGGGTTGACCGCAAAGACCGCCGAGTACATCTTCACCCCGGCGGGGATGCCGAGGATCGGGACCGAGCGGCCCACGGCGTCGAAGACGTCCCGGGCCGTCCCGTCCCCGCCGCAGAAGAGGATGAGGTCGACCCCGGCATCGAGGAACGCCCGGCACGCAGCTTTGGTATCGGCAGCGGTGGTCGGGGATGCAGGGCGGTAGAGGACGGTGAACCGGTCGATCCCGGCCGCGGCGAGGACGTCCTCGCCCATCGGGGCTGCGGCCGTATACCAGTGGATCTCCTCGCCCCCAAGACGGGAGAGGGCCTCGACGGCCCGGGCGGCAGCGCGGGGGACGGCCCCGCGGCGGAGGGCCTCTTCAAGTTTCCCGTCCGTCCCGGAAAGCCCCACGGCGCCGCCCATCCCGGCAATGGGGTTGACCAGGAGACCGATCGCCTTTCTCATCCCTCAACCCTTTCCCGCCGGAGGATATCAGGTTCGGGGTCGGGGGCAAACCCGCGCCGGAGCCGGGCGATGACCGTCCGGAGGGCCGCGTGCATCCCCGCCTCGTCGCCGAGGTGCTCCTCGATCGTCCGGACAAGCGCGCTTCCCACGATAACACCGTCCGCACCGGCGGCCACGACGGTCCGGACGTGCTCCGGGCGCGAGATCCCGAACCCGACAGCGAGGGGGAGGGCCGTCTTCTCCCGGACCGCACCGACGAGACGGGCGATACCGGGCGAAAGACGGTCGCGCTCCCCGGTGACCCCCTCGATCGAGATGATGTAGACGAACCCCGAGGCACCGTAGAGGATCGCACGCTGCCGATCCGGCGAGGTCGTCGGGGCGACGAGGGCGATCCGGTCGATCCCGTACCGGGCGGCAAACGGCGCGACCTCGTCCGACTCCTCGACGGGAAGGTCGACGACGAGGACGCCGTCCGCACCGGCGGCCGCAGCCTCGGCGAAGAACCGGTCGCCCCCCCGGCGGTGGATGATGTTGTAGTAGGTAAAGAGGACGACGGGGAGCGCCGGCGCATACTCCCTGACCTCCCGGACGAGGGCAAAGGCGGTCTCTGGGGTGGCCCCCGCCCGGAGGGCGCGGACGTGTGCCCGCTCGATCACGGGGCCGTCCGCCACCGGGTCGGAGTAGGGGATCGCGATCTCGAGGAGGTCAACCCTCGCATCGATCATCGTCTTTGCCACCCGGAATGACGCCTCGATGCCCGGGTCCCCGGCGACGGTAAACCCTATGAGGACCGGGCTCTTTTTGGCAAAGAGCGCCTCGATCCGGCTCATGCCGCGCCCCCGCAAAGGTTTGCGACGTCCGCGACGTCCTTGTCGCCCCTGCCGGAGAGGTTGACGACGATGATACCGTCCTTATCCAGGTCGTCTGCCGCCCGGAGGGCGTAGGCGACCGCATGGGCGGACTCGAGCGCCGGGATGATCCCCTCGGTCCGGGAGAGGTAGCGGAAGGCGTGGAGCGCCTCGGCGTCGGTGACCGCCTCGTAGCGGACCCGCCCGGTGTCCTTCAGCATGGCATGCTCCGGCCCGACGGAAGGGTGATCGAGGCCGGCGGCGACGGAATGCGTCTCAAGAACCTGGCCGTCGCCGTCCTGGAGGAGGTAGGAGAGCGCTCCCTGGAAGACCCCGACCGAACCTGCCGTGAGCGAAGCGCTGTGGCGGCCGGACGCAAGCCCCTCGCCGCCGGCCTCGACCCCGACGAGGCGCACGTCGTCGTCGAGGAACGGGTGGAAGATGCCGATCGCGTTCGAGCCCCCGCCGACGCAGGCGACGATGGTGTCGGGGAGCCGCCCTTCCCGCTCGAGGATCTGCCGCCGCACCTCCCTCCCGATGACCGACTGGAAATCGCGGACGATCTGGGGGAAGGGATGCGGGCCGACGCAGGAGCCGAGCAGGTAGTGGGTCTCCCGGAGGTTCTCCACCCAGTCGCGCATCGCGGCATTGATGGCATCTTTCAGCGTCCGCGTCCCGGAGGCGACCGGAATGATCCGGGCGCCAAGGAGCTCCATCCGGGCGACGTTGAGCGCCTGGCGCCGGGTGTCCACCTCGCCCATGTAGACCTCGACCGGGAGGCCGAGGACCGCGCCCGCGATCGCCGTCGCGACGCCGTGCTGCCCGGCGCCGGTCTCGGCGATCAGCCGGCGCTTACCCATGAACTTTGCCATGAGCGCCTGCCCGAGGGTGTTGTTCAACTTGTGCGCACCGCCGTGGAGGAGGTCTTCCCGCTTCAGATAGACCCGGCAGCCGAGGTCGCGGGAGAGGTTCTCGCAGTAGGTGAGCGGCGTCTCCCGCCCGGCGTACTCGTGGAGGTACCAGGAGAACCGGCGGGAGAACTCCGGGTCCTGGCGGATCCGCTCGTAGGTCTCCTCGAGTTCGATCAGCGCGCTCATCAGGGTTTCGGGCACGTACTGCCCGCCGTATACACCGTATCGTCCTGCTTTCATGGGTCTACCGTCCTGCACGCCTTCACGAACGCCCGCATGAGGCGCTCGTCCTTGACTCCCGGCGCCGCCTCGACGCCCGAGCAGACGTCGACGGCGTGCGGCCGGACGGAACGGATCGCCTCCGCCACGTTCCCGGGATCAAGCCCTCCCGCGAGGATGACCGGGACCGGGGAGGCGGCCACACATCGCCGGGCATACTCCAGGTCGAACGCCCGCCCTGTCCCGTGACTGTTATCGACGATCACCGCGTCGCAGTCGCCCCGGAGAGGATCGACGGGAGCAAGCATCCGGATGACCCGGACCCCGGCGTCCCGGGGGACCGGGAGATCGCCCGGGACCTGGACCGCGTCCGGCCGCAGAGTGAGGATCTTTCGGAGATCGTCTGGCCGGTCGGACGAGGTGACCGCCACCGTCGTCGCGAACGGCGAGACCGCCACAAAGATCTCCCGCGCCACGTCCAGACTCACGGATCGCGGCGAAGGGCTTGCAAGCACCACGCCGATCGCATCGGCCCCGGCCGCCACGGCAAGAAGCGCGTCGTGTACACTGGTCATGCCGCAGATCTTTACGCGAATACGAACCCCTCCAGCCTTCTGCGCCGGTCCCGCGCCGACATCAGGGCGGAACCGATCAGGAACGCGTCGCAGTGCCGGGAGAGGCGCCGGACGTCGTAGGGCCACATGATGCCGCTCTCCGAGACCACGATCCTCCCGACGTCGCGGGCCGCCTGCGCGAGGCGAACGGTCGTCGAGAGGTCGATCGTCATCGTAGAAAGGTCGCGGTTGTTGATCCCGATGAGGGGTGCGTTCGTGGCGAGGGCCCGCTCCATATCGCTCCGGTCATGGACCTCGACGAGCGGCTCAAGCCCGAGCGCGAGCGCCCGGTCGACGAACGGGGGGAGGCGATCCCCAAGGAGGCGGGCGATCAGGAGGACGGCGTCGGCGCCGAGCGCCCGGGTCTCGGCGAGCTGGCGTTCGTCGATGATGAAGTCCTTCCTGAGGATGGGGAGAGAGACCGCACGCCGCACCCGGACGAGGTGGTCGGTGCTCCCCCCAAAGTAGGCGGGCTCGGTCAGGACCGAGATCCCGGCGGCCCCGGCGGCGGCGAACTCCCGTGCAATCGCCTCGGGGGTGCAGCCGTCGTGGATCCGCCCCCGCGACGGGGAGGCGTACTTCACCTCGGCGATAATCGCGCGTCTCTCCCGGCAGGCCCGGATGGCGGCCGCAAGGCTCCTGCAGGGCGCCCCCGTACCGCCCCCCGTCCCGAACTCCGGAAGGTCCAAAAGACGCTCGCGGGTCGATTGGACGATATCGTCGAGAATCATGCCGTCCCTCCTCCGGTCGCCTGGACCAGGCGGTCGAGCCGGTCGAGCGCGGCTCCCGAGTCGATCGAGACCTCGGCGCGGGCGATCCCGCCCGCAAGGTCGTCGGCCTTCCCGCCGAGGTAGATCGCCGCCCCGGCATTGAGGAGGACGATATCGCGGGTGGGGCCCTCCTTTCCCGAGAGGACGGAGAGGAGGATCGCGGCGTTCTCCTCCGGCCCGCCGCCCCGGATGGCAGAGATGGGCGAGCGCGGGATCCCGAACTCCGTGCAGTCGAGCGTATACGTCTCAACCTCGCCGTCCCGCAGCTCCGCAACCGTCGTCGGGCCTGCCGTCGCGATCTCGTCGAGGCCTGCCCCGTGGACGACCATCGCCCGCTCCGCCCCGAGATCCGCGAGCACCCGGGCGACCGGGAGGGCCAGGCGGGGGTCGTAGACGCCGAGGAGGTGGGCTCTCGCGCCAGCCGGGTTCGTGAGGGGGCCGAGGAGGTTAAAGACCGTCCGTATCCCGATCTCGCGCCTAACAAGCCGGGCATACTCCATTGCCGGGTGGTATGCCGGGGCGAAGAGGAACGCGATCCCGGCGGATGCAAGGACGTCCGCCACCTTCTTTGGCGGGATCGCGACGTTGACCCCGAGCGCCTCGAGGACGTCCGCCGACCCGCACCGGCTCGAGACCCCGCGGTTCCCGTGCTTCACGACCGGGACGCCCGCCCCGGCCGCGACGAATGCCGCGGCGGTACTGATGTTGAACGTCCCCGCACCGTCGCCCCCGGTCCCGCAGGTGTCCACCCGCGCCGCCGGACCCGGGAGGGAGACCGGGACCGCGGCCGCCCGCATCGCCCGGGCGAACGCCGCGATCTCGGCAACGGTCTCCCCCTTCATCCGGAGCGCCGTCAGGAGACCGCCGATCTGGGCGGGTGTCGCTGCGCCCCGCACGATCTCCCCCATCACCCCTTCCGCCTCGGCCGGGGAGAGGTCCGCGCCCGAGGAGACCCGGGCGATCGCCTCGCGGATCATGCCGCACCCCCCGGACCGAAGAGGAAGTTTGCCACCATCCGGGTTCCCTCGGTGGTGAGGATGCTCTCCGGGTGGAACTGCACCCCCTCGATGGGATACTCCCGGTGCCGGACGCCCATGATCACCCCGTCATTGCTGCGAGCGGTCACTGCAAGGCAGTCCGGGACGGATGCCGGGTCGATGACGAGCGAGTGGTAGCGGGCCGCGACGAAGGGATCGGGCACACCCGCATAGATCCCCGCACCGTCGTGCCGGATGATTGACCACTTCCCGTGCATCAGCCGGTCCGCCCGGACGATTCTAGCCCCGAAAGCAAGCCCGATCGCCTGGTGGCCGAGGCAGACCCCGAGTGTCGGGACAGTCCGGCTAAGGGAGCAGAGGACCTCGCGGTAGAGAACGGAGTCCCGGGGATGCCCCGGGCCGGGCGAGAGGACGATCCGGTCGAAGGACCCGGACCGGAGCACCTCAAACGGCGTATCGCTCTTTGCCATGACCGGCTCTGCCCCGAGCATCCCGATCTGCTGGCAGAGGTTGAAGGTGAAACTGTCGTAGCTGTCGATGACGAGCACCCGCATCACTCCACCTCCGCGCCGAGCGCCGCAAGCATCGCCCGCCCTTTGTTCTCGGTCTCGGTCCACTCCCTGCCGGGGTCGGAGTCGGCCACGATCCCGGCCCCCACCTGGACGGACGCGACGCCGTCCCGAACCAGGACCGTCCGGATGGCAATCGCAAAATCCATCGACCCGGAGAATCCGATATAGCCGACGGCCCCGGCGTAGAGCCCGCGCCGGGCCTTTTCCGTCTCGGCGATGATCTGCATCGCGCGGATCTTCGGGGCGCCCGAGACGGTTCCCGCGGGGAAGCAGGAGCGGAGGGCGTCGAACCGGTCGCATCCATCGCGGAGCGAGCCCGTGACCGTCGAGACGATGTGCTGGACGTGCGAGAACCGCTCGATGCTCATGAAATCCTCCACCGCGACGGTTCCGAAGGCCGAGACCGCCCCGATGTCGTTTCGGGCAAGGTCGACGAGCATGACGTGCTCCGCCCGCTCCTTCTCGTCGGCGAGGAGATCGGCGGCGAGCCGATCGTCCTCTGCCGCCGTCCGCCCCCGCGGCCGGGTGCCGGCGATCGGGACGGTCGTCACCCGACCGCCGTCCACCCGGACGAGCATCTCGGGGCTGCTCCCGGCGATCTGGCTGTCCCCAAAGTCCAGGTAGTACATGTAGGGGCTCGGGTTTGCTTCCCGGAGGCGCCGGTAGACGGAGAACGGATCGCCCTCGACCCGGCAGGCAAGCCGTCGGGAGAGGACAGCCTGGAAGATATCCCCCGCCGCGATATGCTCCTTTATCCGGAGGACCGCGTCCGAGAACTCGTTCTGTGTCAAGGACGAGATCGGGGCGTCGGCCCGGCACGGCTCGCCCGGAGGCGGCGGAGGGAGATCGCGGATCCGGGCAATCTCCTTGGCAACCGCCGTCCGGGCCCGGGCGAGTTCCGATTCCACGTCGGTACCACCGGCAAGAAGCACGTTTGCGATGACCGCAAGCCGCCCTCTCCTATGATCGAGGGCGAGGCAGTCTTGCGCCAGCACGAACCGGGCGACGGGTTCGTCGATCTCTCCTGCCCGACGTACCGGGTAGATGGAGGAGACGAGGTCGTAAGCAAAGTAGCCGGCAAGCCCGCCGGAGAACCCCAAAAGATCAGGATGAGCGACCCTGAATCGGCCCATGAACGCCCGGACGGCGTCGATGGGGTCGGCGGCCTCGATCCCGGCGGCGATCTCCTGGAACCGTGGGTCCCCGGAGACCGTCAGCGTGCCGTCGGAGGCCACGGAGACGGTCGCGGCGGGGGCGGTGCAGATGAACGAGTATCTGGCGGTCTTCTCGCTCCCCTCGAGAGACTCGAGCAGGAACCCGGGGCCGTCCCGGAGAGAGGCGTAGAGGTCGGCCGGTGAAGACGGGGGGATCGGGATCTCCCCGTAGACCGGGACGACGAGGGGCCGGTCGGCCGCGTCAGCCGCGGCAATGGCCTCCTCGTATCCCGGGATCCTGATCAGTTCCCTTAAAGCAGAGTCCATTCCACCGGCATCACCCCGTCACCGGGAGCCGCGAGAGCGACTCTTTGATCAGCTCCGCCGGGTACTCGTAGTCGACGAGGCTCCCGGCAAAGTAGGCCTCGTAGGAGGAGAGGTCGAAGTTGCCGTGCCCGGAGCAGCTAAAGAGGATCGTCTTTGCCTCACCGGTCTTGCGGCACCTGAGGGCCTCGTCGATCGCGGCCTTCACCGCGTGGGCCGCCTCGGGGGCGACGATGATCCCCTCCGTCCGGGCGAACTGCACGGCGGCCGAGAAGACGTCGTTCTGGTGGTAGGCGACCGGCCGCACGACTCCGTCCTGGACGAGCCGGGAGACGAGCGGGGACATCCCGTGGTAGCGCAAGCCCCCTGCATGGATCGAGGGCGGGACGAAGTCGTGGCCGAGGGTGAACATCCGAAGAAGCGGTGTCAGCCCCGCAACGTCCCCGAAGTCGTAGGCGTAGAGCCCCTTCGTCAGGGACGGGCAGGCGGCGGGCTCGACCGCGACGATCTCTGTCTCGGGGTGCTTCCCGGTCAGTTTGTCGCCCGCAAACGGGAAGGAGAGCCCGGCAAAGTTGGTGCCGCCGCCGACGCACCCGATCACGACGTCGGGGTAGGCCTCGACGGCCGCAAGCTGCTCCCTCGCCTCCTGGCCGATGACCGTCTGGTGGAGGCAGACGTGGTTGAGGACGGAGCCGAGCGAGTAGTTGGTGTTCTCGTGGCTTACGGCATCCTCGACCGCTTCGGAGATCGCGATCCCGAGGGAGCCGGGCGTATCCGGGTCGCGCTCGAGGATCGCCCGGCCAGACTGGGTCCTCGGGGAGGGGCTTGGGATGCACTCGGCCCCGTAGACCTGCATCATAACCTTGCGGTAGGGCTTCTGCTCGTAGGAGGCCCGGACCATGTAGATGGTGCACTCCATATCAAAGAGGCTCGTTGCAAACGCAAGCGACGATCCCCACTGCCCCGCCCCGGTCTCGGTCGCGAGCCGCTCGATTCCCGCCTCGCGGTTGTAGTAGGCCTGCGGGATGGCCGAGTTCGGCTTATGCGAGCCCGGGGGGCTGACACCCTCCCACTTGTAGTAGATCTTTGCCGGGGTCTTTAGGGCCGCCTCGAGCCGCCGCGCCCGATAGAGTGGGCTCGGTCTCCAGAGGGTGAGGATATCGCGGACCTCGGTCGGAATATCGATATAGCGCTCCGTGCTCATCTCCTGCCGGATGAGCTCCATCGGGAAGATCTGACGGAGGTCATCAGGGGTCACCGGCTTTCCGGTGGCCGGGTGAAGAGGCGGGTCCAGGGGCGTGGAGAGATCCGCCTGGATGTTGTACCACCGCTTCGGCATCTCTCCCTCGTCAAGGAGGATCTTCGTCTGCATGCCATTCTGGTGTACTCTGAACAAATATATACATTGTGGATCTTTTTAGTTCAACAAAGGTCATCGAGTTACCAGGGGGCACGCCCCGCCCCGGAGCATCTCCGACGAAAAAGAGTATATAATCACCCCGCCACTGGAGAGCGATGTATCTCCTCGCCCATGCCATGGCCGGCGTCCTCATAGGGCTCATCCTCGCGGCGATCGTCCGAGACCGGCGGGTCGTCCTGCTCGGCGCACTGGGCGGCGTCCTCCCCGACCTGATCGATAAGCCGCTCGGGCATATCATCCTCGCCGAGACCGTGGGCTACGGCCGGCTCTACTTCCATGGCCTTACGATCGTCACGCTCATCGCCATCGCCGGCCTCTTCATCTACTACCATCGCCGAAGCATCGGCCTCCTTGTACTGGCAGCAGGGATGCTGAGCCACCAGATCCTCGATGGGATGTGGCTGCGGCCAGCAGGATGGCTCTGGCCGTTCCTCGGACCGATCCCACTGCTTCGCACCCCGGATGACTTTTTGTGGGACGCCCTCATGCGGGAACTCTCTCAGCCGAGCGAATGGCTCTTCTTCCTCCTGATCACCGGACTCTTCGCCTACCTCTACCGGGGGGAACTCAAAGGCGCCCTTGCCCGGCTCTCCGGCCCCACGATCCGCCGGCTGCTCGTGGTCATCTTAGGTCTCGCCATCCTCGCCGCACTCGCCGTGGGCGGGAGGAACCTCCTCTAAAGCAGGCCCGTCATCCCGCTCCACCGGGGCCGATTGGTTCGGCGCAAATCCATCCAGGGCGGGAAACCCCAACCCTTATATACGAGACTGGTTACTGAAATGCTTGTGGTGAACTGAGTGACTGGCGAATCAATGCTCCAGATAACCGTCGATCAGCTGGCAAGAACGCTCTGCGCAAGCGCAATCCTCGGTGCCCCGGTCGATGCAGGTGAGCGGGTGATCATACCGGTCGCCGAGTTCGGATTGGGGTTCGGCGCAGGCGAAGGGTCCGGTGGGTTCAGAGAGGGGAAGCAGCACGGTGGAGCCGGGACCGGGGGAGGCGGCGGCATATCGGCTGTTGCCCTGATCATCATCACCAAGGGCGTTCCGGGGCCTGAGGGGGTCCAGGTGATCTCGTTAAAGAAGAAGAGCGAGATCGCCGAGGTCGTCACGGCGATCGGCGAGGCCGTCGGCCCGCACGTCGAGAAGGTCCTTGAGAAGGGCTCGGAGATGATGCAGCAGAGAGGGGGGATGGGGAGAGCCCAGGGAGAAGGAAGAGAGATCCCGGTAACCGGGGAAGAAGGAGCGTAAAGTCCGCTCCCCCTCCACTCCATGGCAGCGACGCTCCTCTTTTTGGTCCTGCTTGCCGTCGCCGTCATCCTCATCCTCGTCCTGCTTGCCCTATACCTGGTCCCGGTGACCGTCTCGATGGTTGCCGACTGCAGTGAGGAGAGTGCCCGGGCGACGGCCGACGTAGCCTGGTGCTTTTTGGACGGGAGGGTCCGGGTGGACGACGAAGTGCAGGTGCTTGAGATCCTTCTCTTCGGCCGCCGGGTGATGAGCCGGGATCTTGGCGAGCTTGCGGCGGAGGCCCCGGAGGAGGAAGAGAAGAAGGTCGAGGAGAGGCGTCCGATCCCGGACTACCTCGGCGCCGCAACCGACCTCTGGCCCCACCTCGAGAAGATCCTCGCCGCAGTCTACCGGTCACTCTATCTAGAGACGCTCAGGGGCGATATCATCCTCGGTCTTGAGAGTCCGGCCGATACCGGGATCATATACGGCTACTGCACCGCCGCCCGCTACGCCCTCTGGCCGGCCGAGGCGATCGACTTCGTGATGACCCCGGTCTTTAACCGAAGGGTCTTTGCGGGAACCTTCACCCTCCGGACGCAGATCCGCCACCCGCTCCTGATCCTCATCCCGGTCGTCCAGGCTCTCCTGGATAGACCGGTCAGGGACCGGCTCCGTCAATTCTCGGGAAGAGGTGCTCCGGGTGGGTGAGAGGACAGAACTCGTCGTCGGCGGCGGGCGGAAGGTCGGCGACCGGTGCATCATCCCCGTCATCAGGGAACATGTGATCCATGCAGGAGGGTGCGCCATGCTCAGTTTAAGCCCGGTTGCCCTCCTCATCGCCGAGGGGGAGCATGAGTACCTCGCCCTCCTCCCGGGTGCGCCCCCGGGGACTAAAGATGCAATCAAGACGCTTCGCGACGGAATTGAGCGTCAAAAAGAGGAGTGTCTCGGGTAGCCCCCGTCACTCGTGGCGCAGGGCCTGGATGGGGTTTAGCTGCGCCGCCTTCCAGGCCGGGTAGAGACCGGAAGCGACGCTTGTAAAGACGCCGAATCCCATCCCGAAGGCGATGTAAAGGAGGCTTGCCGGGTTGAAGAGGTATGCCGAGTTCCCGGCGAAGACCGCCGTCAACAGGAATCCGGCACAGAAACTGAGCGCACCTCCGATGAGAGAGCCCGCAAGCCCGAGGATGAGGGCCTCATAGATGAACATCCGCATCACCTCGCCGCGCCGGGTGCCGATGCTCCGGAGGATCCCGATCTCCTTGGTCCGCTCCGTGACCGACATCAGCATCACGTTCAGGATCGAGACACCGGCGACGAGGAGCGATATCGCGCCGATCCCGGCAAGGAAGACCGCAATCGAACTGGTGGCCGAGGTGATGCTCTCGAGGAACTGCCTTGAATCCGAGACGGAGACGACCTCCTCCCGCCGGTTCAATTTCTGCTCGATCGACGCTTTGACCGCATCGATATCGTCGACGTCGCGGACCTTCACGATGACCTGATCGTAATCCTCTTCGTCGTAATGACTTGAGTACCAGGTATAGGGCACGACGATGGCGTCGTCGGGGCTGATGTCGAGCGCGAGCCCCCGCTCCTCAAGCACGCCGACCACACGGAGGTACTCGTCGCCGATCCTGACCCGGGAACCGAGTTTCAGACCGTTCTCCTTGCTGTTTGCAGCAAGGTTGCTCCCGATCAGGCAGCCGGCGCCCGTATCCTTCGGATAGCCCCCCGACTTCACCTCAAGGAGGGAGGGAATATCCTCGGCAGGGATCGCATACAGCATCACGGCGCTCTCCTTATCGCCCACCGAGATCTTCTCGAAGGTGTATGAGTACGGTACGACGGCGTTCGAGCCGACCGCCCGGGTAATATCGGAGACCTGCCGTTCGGTGAGTTTGCCCCCGCTCACGCCCATCGCCGGGGAGACAATGACGGTATCCCCGACATCCGAGATCATATCGTCAAGCATCAGGCCGATGCTGGTGCCCATGATCCCGAGGGACGCGATCGCGAGGACGCCTATGACGACCCCGACGACCGCAAGGGTCGACCTGAGCCAGTGGCGGGTGACGTTCCGGCGGGCGAGGTCAAAGAAGGTCATTCCACCACCCTCCCGTCAATGAGCTGGATCGTCCGGTCTGCATACTTCGTCATGCGGGGGTCGTGGGTGACCATGACGACGGTCTTGCCCTCCTCACGGTTCATCCGGGTAAGGAGGGCCATGATCGCGGTCCCGGTCTTCGAGTCCAGGTTCCCGGTGGGTTCGTCGCAGAGGAGGAAGTCGGGGTCGTTGACGAGCGCCCGGGCGATCGCGACCCGCTGCTGCTGCCCGCCGGAGAGTTCATTCGGCTTGTGGGTGAAGTGGGTCTCGGCGAGCTCCACGGCACGCAGGACCTCTTCTGCACGCTTGCGGGCCCCGTTCTGTCGGCCTTTCAGGATCAGGGGATACTCGACGTTCTCGACCACGGTGAGGAGCGGGATGAGGTTGAACTGCTGGAAGACGAACCCTATGTGATCCCGCCGAAGAAGGGTCAGTTCATCGTCGCTCATCCTGCTGATCTTCTTTCCGGCGATGGTGACCTCTCCTGAGGTCGGGACATCGAGCGAGCCCATGATGTTTAAGAGCGTCGACTTCCCCGACCCCGAGGGGCCCATGATCAGGACGAACTCGCCCTTCTCGATCGCGAGATCGACGCCGTCCAGCGCCACAACGTCGCCCCCCGGGAGGGGGTAGACCTTCCGGACCGCATCGAAGCTGATGACCGGCATCGTCGTTACGCCCGTCTCCACGAGTAGTAGATTGCTCCGGCGACCCCGAGCGCGACCAGCACGGCGACGATGGCCCCGACGATCGGGAACTCGCCGCTCGAATTCTCCGCGGGCGCCGCGGACGCTACGGACACCCCGGCGCCGCTGCCGAGACCGATCATCGTCGTCGAAGTGTAGCGGTTACCGTCGTCGTCGCGGTACTCGACGACGATCGGGACCTCGGTCACGTTCCGATCGGCCGCAAACGTCACCTCAAACGAGGAGATGTCGTCTGGGTCGAGGGTCCCGACAACGTAGACCCGGAAGGGATCGGTGGGCGTTGCCGGGGCGCCGGGGGCGATGATCACCGACCGGGCGGACTCGAGGCCGGCGTTCGAGATATCGCCGATGACCCGGTACCTGCCGAACTCGGACTTGACCTCGACGTTCGTGATGATCGGGTCCGCCTGTCTCTTGTCCTCGCCAAAGACCACCGGGAGCACGAGATCTGTCGTGTGGGTGTTGATGCCGTTGCGCCAGACCACCTGGAACGTGACGTCCATCTCGGCAGTCGGGGTCAGGTTGAACGTGACCGTCCCGGAGGCGTCAGAGGCGAGGGTCCCGATGAACCCGCTGGTCGGGGTGACGGTAAAGCCCGTTCCCAGCGGGATCACCTGGACGCCGGAGGCGGCGTTCGGGCGGGGGTTCCCGACCCGGACGGTGATATCGGCCGTCCGGGACTCGGAGAAGGCGTCCGGTCTTTCGACCACGGATACGCTGAGCGGCGTATTCTCGACCTGGACGGGGACCGGATAGCGCAGGTTGCCCTCGTTGCGGAAGTCAAGGACGAACTGCGGGTAGAACGTTCCCTCGCCCCCGTCCGCCCGGACGGTGAAGGTGAACGTCTTGCTGTTCCCGGCGCCGAGGTCCCCGACCGCGAGGTAAGGCTCGCTTAAGGGCACGACACCGTTGCCGTAGAGCCGGGCGCTCTTGATGGAGACTGTCTCGGAACCGGTGTTCTGGATCACGATCGTGAGCGTCCCGGTATCCCCTTTCATCAGGACCTGCGGGTCGAGCGTGGAGGAGACCACGGTGACATCTGCCGAAGCGGCGCCGGCCGGTCCGGTGAGTGCTGCGACGATGCAGAAGATTGAGATAATTGCGATGTAGAGAGGTTTCATAGTACACCTATCCGATGAGCGTGACAAGGTTGACGAGGATATAGAGCCCGATGGGTATCCCGACGGTGAGGACCGCGTTTCGCGTGGAGAGATTCCGTGCGTACTTCATGCCGAAGATCCAGATGTTTGCGCTCCAGATCAAAAAGAGGATGCCGACGATCCCGGAGATCGGCGTGAGGGGGTCGCTCAGCATGCCGGTTGTGACGCTCTCCACAAGCACCGCGATATCCTCGGGTCTCGAGATAATCGGGACCGAGAGATTCGATACGATCTGGTAGGAGAAGATCGCCCCGATGATGCCCCCAAAGACCTGGGGGATGAGCCCGTAGCCCGTGAACTCCAGCGTCCGCTTAAAGTCTCCATCCCCCATAAAGACCATCGAGATGATATAGAAGACGATACCGAAGGCAACCCAGGTGATGAGTCCCCCGATGATGCCGCTGGCCACAGCGAAGGCAACCCCCGCCAACCCGAAGACCTGCATGTCCGGGGGGAGGCCCTCGGTCAGCGCGTTTGCCGAGATGGCAGCGCTGACCGCACCGATAATCCCGATGACAAGCGCGATCAATGCCGGTATCTTCAGGCCCGGCTCACCCCGCATACGCTCTTGAAAGAAACGTCCGGGTTCGAGCAGCACCCGGAGAAAACCACTGTCCATGTATGTCTGCCTCACATACTTTTGGCTGACGAGGGGAGATAAACCTTATTGGATCCCGAGGGGAAGGAAGATAGATTATCTTCGAAATTTCAGAAAAATTACCATGATTTAAGAAAATTCGGGCAAAAGGTCATCCAATCCCGTGCAGGAACGGTCGGGGAGGGGATGGGGCGGCGTAAAGGTTAGAGGTGCCCGAGTTCTTTCAAGCTCACGTAGCCCCCTTTCGTGACGATGATGTGGTCGAGGACCCGGATGCCGAGGATCGACCCCGCCTCGACGAGCTGCCGGGTGATCCCGAGATCCTGGACAGAGGGATCGAGCGTGCCGGACGGGTGATTGTGGACCAGGATGACCGAGGCGGCCCGGTCGGTGATTGCGTCGGCAAAGACCTCCCGGGGATGGACGAGGCTCTGGTTTAAGATCCCGACGGTGACGATCCGGCGCTCGATCACCTCTCCGGCACCGTTGAGAGTAAGAGAGATGAAGTACTCCTGCTTCTTATCCCGCCACTCGGAAACGAGCGGGATGACGTCTTCGGGGCGGGTGATCCGGGTTCCGGTGACGTCGTCGTCGCCGAAATAGCGCCGCCCGAGCTCGAAGCAGGCCATGATCTCACATGCCTTTGCTGATCCGATCCCGCCGATCGCAAGGAGGGCCTCGTACGACGGCTTGCCCCCGGTCCCCCGGAGGTAACGCTCGACGTCGCCCGCAACCTCCGAGACGTCCCGCCCCTTCGTGCCACGCCCAAGGAGGAGGGCGATCAGTTCGGTATCGGTGAGCGCCTGCGGTCCCCGTTTGGCCAGTTTCTCGCGGGGACGATCGCGGTCCGGTATATCGCGCATCTTCCTCATGGTACTCAGGTCCGGGAGGGTTGTAAATCCCGTTTTGCTCCCGGGAGCATGTATAGGTTGCCATACGGATCCGGGAGGACGAGAGAGTTCTGGCTCGACCGCGAATGAACTGAAGCGATCGGTTTTTCGCCAGGACGAAAGAAAGGCCACCGATACGATCGAAACGCTTTTTCTTATGGACTGCTATTCATCACCCAATGGAGCTTCCCTGGAAGAACAGCGTGGATGTCTGGTGCAGGCGGGGGCGGACCTACTGCGAGCAGGGGCAGTACGATCGGGCCATCGAGTGCTACAACCGGGCAATCGCCCTGGATCTCGGCGCCGCCATTGCCCGTTACTGCAAGGGACGGGCCCTCATGGCGATCGGGCGTTACCGGGAAGCAGTCAATTGTTTCGACCAGACCGTCAGGATCGACCCGACCTCTGCCCGCTTCTGGTATGCCGGGGGAGAGGCGCTCTACAGCCTTGGGCGGTACCGGGAGGCGGCCGAGTACTGTGGCCGGGCCGTGGAACTTGCACCCGACTCCACGGGCGCCTGGCTCATCCGAGGGCACGCTCTCCGAAAGCTCGGGCGGACGTCTGACGCACTCGCCTGTTATGACCGGGTCATTGCCATCGACCCGACCCGGATTGAGGGCTGGAGAGGGCGGGGTGCGGCGTTTGCCGCCGAACGCCGGTACGATGCGGCGCTCGAATGTTACGACCGCATCATCGCCATCGACCCCGAGGACACAGAGGCCTGGTACGCGAAGGGGACGATCTATCTCCTCCTCGCCCGCTATGATACGGCGATCGAGTGCTTCGACCGCATTATCGCTATCAGTCCCGACCGTGCCGACGCCTGGTACAACCGGGGGTGCACCCTCATGACGCTTGAGCGCTACGAGGAGGCCATCCTGTCATTCGACCGGACACTCGCCCTCCGTCCCGACGATGCCGACGCCTGGTACAACCGGGGCCGGGCGCACCGCCTCTTGGAGCGCTACGAAGAGGCGATCGAGTCCTACAACCGGGCATACCGGATCAGCCCCGACCGCCCCGGGATCTGGCGTGAGAAAGGCATGGCGCTCAGGAGGCTGAAGCGTTACGACCTTGCGCTCGCCTCACTTGATCGGGCGCTCAGGGAGAACGCGGCCGACCCGGAGGTCTGGTACCAGAAAGGACTCGTCCAATTCGCCAAAAGGCGCTACGAAGAGGCGATCGAGTGCTTCGACCAGACGCTCAGGCTCAAGGCCGATCATACGGGCGCAGACTACCACCGTGGCGAGAGTTACTACGCTCTCGGCGACTACAGCAGGGCGGTCATCTGCTACCAGGCAGTGCTCCGGAGAGAGCCGGAGAACATAGCCGCCTTGAACAACTGCGGAAACGCGCTCCACGAACTCGGGCGCTACGAGGACGCACTTGGATGCTACGAGCGAGCACTCGAGATCGAGCCTAACAACCAGCAGATCCAGAAGAACAAGGCAAGCGTCCTCTCGACCCTCTCCGACTACGATAAAGCGCTCGAGTGCTTCGACCAGGAGGTCCGGGCCAACCCGGAGAACGTGGACGCCCGGTACAACAAGGGTCTCACTCTCTTCATCCTCGGGCGCTACGAGGAGGCCGCCGCCTGTTATGCACAGGCGCTCGCGATCGACCCTGCAAGGATGGATATCTGGGTTGCACAGGGAAACGTCCTCGTGATCCAGAATCGCTGTGAGGAGGCCCTCGCCTGCTACGACCGGGCGCTCGCCGCCGACCCCGACGACGTCGAGGCGCTCAAAGGGAGAGCGACGGCGCTTGTCTACCTCGACCGCCCGGCCGAGGCGATCCGGTGCTACGAGAGACTTTCACGGCTGCCCCGAAAGCAGGAGATTCAGCAAAAAGGGAGAATGAGGTCTTAGATCCGGCCGATCCGCTCGACGGCCTCTCTCAACTTCTGCATCGAGGTCGCGTAGGAGAGGCGGAGCCAGCCGGGAGTGCCGAACGCCGTCCCCGGGGTGACCGCCACATGGATGTCCCGAAGCCACGAGCGGGCGACCGCCATATCGTCCCCCCCGACCTTGACGTAGGCGTAGAATGCACCGTCGGCGGGAGCGGTCGCGTAGCCGAGGTCGTGGAGCGCCGGGACGAGGAAGTCCCGCCGGCGCTCGAACTCGCGGCGCATCGACTCAACACAGTCCTGCGGGCCTTTGAGCGCCGCAACAGCCCCAAACATCGCAAACGTCGTCGGGTGGGAGATGGTGTGCTGCTGCACCTTCTCCATCTGCCGGATGATCGGGCGGGGAGCGACCGCGTAGCCGATCCGCCACCCGGTCATCGCGTAGGCCTTCGAGAACCCGTTGATGGTGATCGTCCGCTCTGCCATCCCGGGGAGGGAGGCGAGCGATATGTGCTCTTTGCCGCCGTATATCAACTTCTCGTAGATCTCGTCCGAGAGCGCGTAGAGGTCGTGGTCTAGGCAGATATCGGCGATGAGCCGGAGCGAGGACGCATCAAGCACCGCGCCGGAGGGGTTCGACGGCGAGTTGACCACGATCATCTTCGTCCGGGGACCGACGGCCTCTAGAAGGGAGTCGTCGACCTGGAAGGTCTCCATAGAGAGCGGATGATGCCGGGCGGCGGCGCCCGCGAGCTGTACGCAGGGCTCGTAGGAGACCCAGGCGGGATCAAGGATGATCGCTTCGTCGCCCGGGTTCAGGACGGCTTCCATCGCCTCGTAGATGGCGTCCTTGGCGCCGCAGGTGACGAGCACCTCGTCGGGCTTTGCGGGGATGCCGTTCTCGCGGGTGAGTTTCTCGGCGATTGCGGCGGTAAGCGCCGGGATCCCGGCGCTCGGGGCGTAGTGCGTCTCGCCGCGCTGGATGGCCTCGATGCAGGCGTCTTTGATATGCTGCGGGGTATCAAAGTCCGGCTCACCAATCGAGAGGCTGATGACGTCGATACCCTCGGCGGCCATTCTCTTTGCGGCGTTCGAGATCTCGATCGTCGCCGAAGGGGCGATTGCCCCAACCTTCTCTGAGAGGCTCTTCATCTCAATCGCTGGACCATCTTCACGGCCGACTCAACGGCGCGCTTCGCGTAGTCGATACGCTCGGTCGCCTCCATCCGGGTCATCCCCGGTCCGGAGATGCCGAGCGTGACGGGCTTGTTAAACTCAAGGGAGAGGTCGATGATCTTACGTGCCGCGTGCTGGACGACGATCTCGTCGTGCTGGGTCGCGCCCTCGATGACGCACCCGATGGTGACGACGGCATCAACGTTCCCGTCGGTCAGGAGTTTCTTGATCGCAAGCGGCATATCGTAGGCGCCCGGGACGTAGATCGTCTCAGCCACTTCCGCACCGAGGAAATTGGCATGCTCCCGGGCCTCGATCTCCATCATATAGGTGATGTCGCGGTTGAACTCCGCGACGACGAATCCAAGTCGTATTGTCATTCCAATCCTTCCTGTGGTATTACTCACGCCAGATAATCATCACTTTTTGGATCAGATGCGTGCGGGCCCGACATCCTCGAACCCCTGCCGCTGGCCGGTCCCGGCGAGTTTCTCCAGCTCCTTCGGCCGGAGGAGGAGCCGCACGGCGTTCACGGCGTGCTCGCGGGTTCGCTGCTCCATCAGCCAGGCGAGTTCTTTTTCATCTTTTGCCTCGTCCTCGTGGACGAAGACCTCGATGATATGCTTGTTGGTCATGAGCTGGCAGAGGATGAGGCCCTGGGAGGCCTCGTGGGCGCAGACCTTGTCCTTCTCGGCCCCGCCGGGCATCCCGAGCGCCATCACGAGGTCGCACCCCCGCTCCTCGATCAGTTTCTTGCAGGCTACCGGGAGGTCCTTGATGCCGGGGACGACGTAGCGCTCGATCCCCACACTTGCGTGCTTGCGGATCTCATCGATAGCGGCTCTGCCCATGTCAATCCGGGCAAACGTCGTATCGGCGATCCCGATCTTCATCCGAGGAGCACCTCGGCGGCTGCCTCAAGACCGTCGCCGGCCGCAAACCCGGACTTCCTCAGGGCGAACTGGACGGCCGCAAGGGTTGCGAGAATCTCCTGCGCTCCGACACTGCCCATGGTGCCGATCCGGAAGATCTTGCCCTTGAGGTGGTCCTGGCCGCCGGCGATCTCGATCCCGAACTTCTTGACGGTCCCGCGAAGGTCCTTGTCGGTGACGCCGTCCGGGATGCGCATCGCGGTTGCGGTGTTCGAGTAGGCATGGTGCTCATCGATCTTCGGGAAGAGCTCGACGCCCCAGGCCTTCGCCGCGGCGCGGACGGACTCGGCCATCCTGCGGTGCCGGGCAATCCGGGCGGCGATGCCCTCCTCCTCGATCATCTTGCAGGCCTCGTGCAGCGCGAGGAAGAGCGGAACCGCCGGGGTGTAGGGAGTCTCCATCGGGGTGCTGCTCCCGCTCTTTTTGTAGGCGGCGAGATCGAGGTAGAAGGGGCGCTTATCGCAGATCCGGTCCCAGGCGCGCTCCCCGATGGCGATGGCCGCAAGGCCCGCCGGGGCTGCAAGACACTTCTGCGACCCGACGACCGCAACATCGACGCCCCACTTGTCCATCAGGACCTCATCGCCGCCGATGGAGGTGATCCCGTCCATGACAAAGAGCGCGTCGTACTTCCGGGCGAGCTTTCCGACTTCAGGAGCCGGGTTCTTGATCCCGGCGCTCGTCTCGTTGTGGACCATCGTGACGATCTCGGCCCCGGCCTCGAGTTCCTGCTCGAGGGCCGCAAGGTCGAGCGGAGTGCCCCACTCGGACTCAAGGGCGGTGACGGTGCCGTAGCGCGCACCGATCTTTGCAAAACGTTCGCCGAACTTGCCGTTCACGAGCGAGACGATCCGCTTGTCCCGCCCGAAGTTTGCGACCGCGGCCTCCATGCCGGCGCTTCCCGAGCCGCTGATGATATAAAGGTCGCTTTCAGTGCCAAAGAGGGTCTTTAGGACCCGGACAGTATCCGCATACGCGGCACCGAACTCGGGTCCGCGATGGTTGATGGCCTGCCGCGTCATTGCGGCGCGTACCCGCTGCGGAATGGGTACAGGGCCGGGGATCATAAGGAGTGGTTCATTTTCCATATGGATCAGTCCATGTCGTCTCGTCAAATCCAGACGCAAGTTCCTTCAAGGAACTTGGATGTAGACTCTTATCAACCTCTCCACGGGCGATATCGACAGAGAGATAGGGGGGCAGGAGCAAACCAAAGGAAGATATGGTAGATGTCGCGGTGATCTGCGGTTCGGCCTCAGACAGCCAGATCGCAGAGAAGGTCTTTGGAGTTTTACGGGAACATGGCGTCTCCTACGACTACCAGGTGATCTCGGCGCATCGGGACCCGGAACGGCTCGACGAGTATATTAAAGGGAGCGATGCCAGGGTCTTCATCGCGATCGCCGGGCTCTCGGCGGCCCTCCCCGGGGTTATCGCCTCAAAAACGGCGCGCCCGGTGATCGGCGTTCCCGTGAGCGGCAAACTGATGGGGCTTGACGCCCTCCTCTCGATCGTCCAGATGCCGAGAGGCGTCCCGGTGGCCTGTGTCGGGGTGGATAACGGCGAGAACGCAGCGCACCTCGCAATCCGCATCCTCAACGCGAGGAGCGCCTAAACCACTCTTTTTTGAAAGATTCTCTTCTATCAAAAGTGATTTTTCTGCGCGGCTTTTGGAGAAAATGCTCCCCGGCAGGCACGATTAGGAAAAAAGGGGTTAGATGACCAGGATCAGCGGCGCAAAGACCAGCGCGACCATGGACATCAGCTTCAGCAGAATGTTGATGGACGGGCCCGATGTGTCCTTGAAGGGGTCGCCGACGGTGTCGCCGACGACGGTTGCCTTGTGGGCGTCCGAGCCCTTTCCACCGAGGTGGCCCTGCTCGATGTACTTCTTCGCGTTGTCCCAGGCTCCGCCGGCGTTCGCCATCGTGACGGCGAGGAGGAACCCGGATGCAAGCGAACCGACGAGCAGGCCGCCGAGCGCTTCCGTGCCGAGGAGGAACCCGACGACGAGCGGCGCGGCGACGGCGAGGACGCCGGGCGGGATCATCTCACGCAGCGCAGCGTGAGTGGAGATGGCGATGCAGGAGGCGTAGTCCGGGTCGGCCTTCCCCTCCATGAGACCGGTGATCTCCTTGAACTGGCGGCGGACTTCGTGGACGATGCTGTATGCCGCCTTTCCGACCGCCATCATCGTGATGGCACAGAAGAGGAACGGAAGCATCGCGCCGATCAGGACACCGACGAAGACATTCGGGACCGAGACGTCGATGACCGAGAGGCCGACCGCCTGGGTGTAGGCGGCGAAGAGGGCGAGCGCAGTCAAGGCTGCAGAGCCGATGGCGAACCCCTTGCCGATGGCGGCGGTGGTGTTCCCGACGGCGTCGAGCGTATCGGTGATCTCGCGGACCTCAGGTTTCTGGTGGGACATCTCGGCGATACCGCCGGCGTTGTCGGCGACAGGGCCGTAAGCGTCGACGGAGAGGGAGATACCGAGCGTCGCAAGCATGCCGACGGCGGCGATCGCGATACCGTAGAGACCCGCAACCTGGTAGGAGATGAAGATCGCGACAGCGATGATCAGGACCGGCCAGACGGTGCTCTCCATACCCTTCGCAAACCCGGTGATGATGGTGGTTGCCGAACCGGTCTCGCTTGCCTTGACGATGGCGAGCGTCGGGCTCCGCTCAAAGGAGGTGTAGTACTCCGTGATCAGGCCGATGGCAAACCCTGCGACGAGACCGGCGACGGTGGCATAAAAGACCCCGATGTACTCAGCTCCGAGAAGCTGTGTCACGAGGAAGTAGGTAGCGGCGACGGTCACGACGATTGCGGCGAGGAGACCTTTGTTGAAGGCCATGTGGATGGCGCTGCTCTCGGTCTTGTTGGTCCGCACAAAGAACGACCCGATGATGGACGCGACGATACCGACTGCCGCGATGAGCAGCGGGAGGACGATCACGTTCATGACGTCGGCGTTCGGGAACTGCGTCGCCGCGACGGCGACACCGAGGACCATCGCCGATATGATTGCACCGACGTAGGACTCGTAGAGGTCGGCACCCATGCCGGCGACGTCGCCGACGTTGTCACCGACGTTGTCGGCGATGACGGCGGGGTTGCGGGGGTCGTCCTCCGGGATGCCCGCCTCGACCTTCCCGACGAGGTCGGCACCGACGTCCGCGGCCTTGGTGAAGATACCGCCGCCGACTCGGGCGAAGAGGGCGATCGAACTCGCACCGAGACCGAACCCGGTCACGACGGTCAGGACTTCAGCCTGGGAAAGCGTCGTTACGGTGCTGATGACCAGATACGCGATCGAGAGCCCGAGAAGCCCGAGCCCGACGACCGCCATGCCCATGACCGAGCCGCTCGAGAACGAGACACGGAACGCATCCGCGATCCCGCGCCGTGCGGCGTTCGTTGTCCGGACGTTTGCAGCGGTCGCGGTGTACATGCCGATGTAGCCGGCAGTCGCCGAGAGCGCCGCGCCGAGCACGAAACAGGCCGCGGTAAGGGGATCAATCGCGACCGCAAGGACGATGGCAAGCACGACGACGAATACTGCAATAGCACGGTACTGTCTGTTCAGATAGACCATTGCCCCCGTGTGAATGGCGGCAGCGATCTTCTGCATCAGATCGGTACCCATGCCCTCCCGCTTGATACTCATGTACGAGTACCCTGCAAACAGGAGAGCAAGGACGGCACCCACGGGTGCCAGGTATACCAGATCCATCTCTTTGCATTCCTCCAATTGGGTACACTATACAAGGGATTCCACACTTTTAAATATGTGTAAACCGTGATGGTCAAAACGGGTGGGGATTTAAGAAAAATCCAGAACTTCCGGCTGGAGCGTCTGGAGATCGATGACGAACGCCCGCGCAGGCGTGGGGTGAATATTCATCTGTTTCTGGAACGACGTCTGGGACTGCCAGGTTCCGGCGTTCACCCCGAGGACGCCGCGGTAGCGGGTGACGCCGCAGATGTGGACGTGGCCCGTGAGGAGGATCTCAGGAAGGGGGTTGATGACGAGCCGGTCGGTCTTCATCGCGGCGATCGGCGTCCGCATCCCGTATGAGGGGGCAAGCAGCCGGCGTTTCAGCATCTCGTCCATGATCTCCCCGGGCCGCTCGTAACTTGCCCCCGGAATCAGCCCGATCATGTCGTCGAACGATCGGCCGTGATACATCAGAACCCTGACACCCTGGAGGTTCAAGAGGCAGGGGTTCTCGACGAGGGTGCAGTTTGACGGAAACTTCGCGGTGAACTCCGGCGGAATGGCCGGCTGCGGTTCGGCCATCCTGACGACGTCGTGGTTCCCCGGAGCGGCGACGATCCGGATCCGTGAGGGGAGATCGCGGAGCATCTCGCCGAAACGGTCGTACTGCTCGTAGATGTTCTTGATCGTCAGTTCCTGGTCCTGGCCGGGATAGATGCCGATACCGTCGACAAGGTCGCCGGCGATCAGGAGGTAGCCGACATCCGAGTCCTGGAGCCAGTCGGCGAACCGGTTCCACGCGTCGTCGAGGAAGGTATCGCTTCCCACATGGACATCGGATATGAGGACCGCTTTCCCCGGCCGGTCGCTCTTGAACGGGGCGTGATTGATGGGAATGTCGGGGCGGAAGAGCTGCTCAGCAAAGAAGAGCCCGCCGTCGCCTGAGAGTTTTCCCTTGACCCCGAGGACCTCGTCGGGGAGGATCCGCTCCGCCTCCACAAACGTCTCCTCCCGCCCTTTGTTGAAGAGGACCTGAATCGCTCCTGTGGGATCCTCCAACTCGACGAGCCGGTGCCCCTTCCCGGTCGTCCGGACATCGGCCACCATCCCGATGATGTTGCACTCTTCGTCACGGTAGCGGTGGGGAGACTTTAACAGCGCCTCGATCGGCATCGCGGTCATCCGGCTCCGGAGCATTGAGGAGAGGGTGTTGTAGCGGTCGCGGAAGTAGTGGACGGCGTCCTCGTGGCCGCTGACGCTTCCCGTGGTCCCGGCGCTCCCGACGATCACCTCGAGTTCCGGGTCGACGAGGAACCGGGTCCCATCCCGGACCTTCTTTAAGCCCGGGATATGCTCCGGCATGATGACAAGGGTGTCGTCGGGGACCGCCGCCGCGATCCGGTCGATCAGCGTCGGATCGTTCTGCTCGCGAAT
Organism: Methanoculleus thermophilus; assembly: GCF_001571405.1. NCBI lineage: Archaea > Methanobacteriati > Methanobacteriota > Methanomicrobia > Methanomicrobiales > Methanomicrobiaceae > Methanoculleus > Methanoculleus thermophilus. The sequence continues at coordinate 79,059 of NZ_BCNX01000008.1, forward strand.
GTACTGCACGACCTCCGGGTGAGCCTGGTGCTTCAGCTCAAGGAACCGGCGTACGATCTCAGCGTTGGCGAGCATGGACTCATGTTATTCTCCCCCGGGCAATATTGGTTTATCTTTTTCTCGGGCATGGCCACCCCGGAGAATCTATGTATATGAAGGGATAGCATTCTTTCTAGAACAAATGTCGAATACCACCTGGCTGCAGCGTGCAGCATCGGCCGTGCGAGCGTTCCGGGAGAGCGATCACCCGGCCGTCTCTCTCGCCCGGGACGTACTCTGGGTCGTCGCGGTCGTGGGGGGCATCGCCCTCGCCCTCTACCTCTTCGCCGGCACCTGGCCGGCGGTGGTCACGATCGAGTCCGAGAGCATGGTCCCGAACATGAACGTCGGCGACCTGGTCCTCGTCGTCGACGAGGACCGGTTCGGTCCCCTGACGACCTGGGCCGAGGGGCAACTGACCGGGTATACGTCCTTTGGGAACTACGGCGACGTGATCATCTACCGGCCGAACGGTGTCGACTCCGTCCACCCGATCATCCACCGCGCGATGACCTACGTCGATACCGAAGCCGTAAAGAACTCAGAGCTCGGGGCGTACTACGCCGACCCGCACGGCGGCTACATCACCAAGGGGGACAACAACCCCTACATCGACCAGGTGAACCTCCGAATCGAGGGCGTCGGGGTTGTTGAGCCGGTCAAAAAGGAGTGGATTGTCGGCAAAGCCCTCATCGCGGTGCCGCTCGTCGGCTACCTCCCCCTGCACCTTGCCGAATTCGCCATCATCATCATCGTCATCATCATCATCCACGACTTCGTTCTTGCACGCCGAAAAAAAGAGTGATAATCCAGTACAGGAGACCTACTTACGATGCCGCACTCACTGCATGACCTGCTCGACGACGTGCTCGCCGGCCACCGGCTCACGGAAGAAGAGGCCGTCCGCCTCTTCTCGACCCGTGACCGTGACGTTCTTGCCATCGCCGCCGCCGCGGACGAACTCCGCGAGGAGAAGGTCGGCGATCGCGTCACCTACGTCCGTAACCAGAACATCCACGTCACCAACGTCTGCAAGAACCTCTGCGGATTCTGCGGCTTTGGGAGACGGGTAGACGATCCCGAGGCCTTCTGCGACGATATCGCAACCGTGCAGGAGAAGGCGAGAATTGCTGTGAGCCGGGACGTCACCGAGATCTGTCTCCTCTCAGGGGTTCATCCCGACTACACGCTCGACTCCTACGTCGACCTCATCTCCTGCGTCCGGGAGGTCGCGCCCGGCGTGGACATCCATACGGCAAGCCCCGACGAGATCGCCTGGGCCTCGGAGCGGAGCGGGGTATCGACCGTCGAGGTCATCGAGCGGTTCCGCGAGGCAGGCCTTGGAACCCTCCAGGGGACGGCGGCCGAGATCCTGGTCGACGACGTCCGACAGGTCATCTGCCCGAATAAGTGCGACACGCAAACCTGGGTCCGGATCATCAAAGAGGCGCACAGGATGGGCATCCGCTCGACGGCGACGATCATGTACGGGTCCTGCGAGAGCGAGGCGGACCGCGCCCGGCACCTCGCAATCCTCCGCGATATCCAGGACGAGACCGGCGGGTTCACCGAGTTCGTACCCCTCTCGTTCATCTATCAAAAGACCCCGCTCTACCGGGCGGGGCGGGCCCCGCCCGGCGCAACCGGACGGGAGGATATCCTGATGGTCGCGGTCGCCCGGCTCTTCCTCGACAACTTCGACCATATCCAGGTTTCATGGGGGAAGGTGGGGACGAAGATGGCCGAGATGGCCCTCCTTGCCGGCGCCGACGATCTTGGAGGGACGATGTTCTGCGACGACGTCTCGGTCGACGCCGGCGGCGAGGGGGCCGACTACCTGGACCCGGCCGATATGCAGCGGCTCGCCGAGGACATCGGGCGGACGCTCCGGCAGCGGACGACGACCTACGAGCTCGTGTAGACCGATCTCACATCCTGTTTAAGGCCTCCCGGCCGGACATCCCGATCTCGACGCGGCGCTGCACAGCCGGGAGGTTTGCCGCCTTCACCTCGGCGTCCATCAGGGAGTCCAGGTTCTCAAGGGTCGACTCCTCCGAGACCCCGACGATCGCCGCAGGGACGCCGGCGTTCGCCAGCGCCTCGATATCGAACCCGGCGGTCCCGATCATCCCTTCGTCGGTCACCCAGGCCATCAGGCTGGTGTTCCCGACCGGGATGACGTAGCCGTATGCGTCCTTGTAGCTGAGCCTTGTGCGTTGATGGCAGAGGATCTGTTCTTGGGCCATGACTGGCGGGATACTCACGAGGGATAATAAGTCTTGTGCCCGCTCCCGCGCGCCCGAAAATTCTTCCCCTCAAACGTCTCAGGGAGATTATCCTAGAGTATGACGACGCTTCGACTGTTACTTCGCGATCTGCTCGCCGGTCACCGGCTCACGGAAGAGGAGGCCGTTCGCCTCTTCTCGGTGAGGGGGCGGGACGTCTGGAAGATCGCCGCTGCCGCGGATGAACTCCGTGAGGAGAAGGTCGGCGATCGCGTCACCTATGTCCGAAACCAGAACATCAACGTCACCAACCTCTGCGTGAACGCCTGCGGGTTCTGCGGATTTTCGCGTAAGCCCGGTGACCCCGACGTCTTCTGCTACGACGAAGCCACCATCCGGGAGAAGGCCCGGGCCGCACGAGACCGCTCGGTAACCGAGATCTGCACGGTCAGCGGCCTCCATCCAGAATTTGACGCTCGCTCCTACGTCAATATCTACTCCTGGATCCGGGACGAGGCGCCCACGGTTCACATCCACGCAAGCAACCCGATGGAGGTGGCGTATGCCGCAAGAAAGAGCGGCATCTCCACCCGGGAGGTGCTCGGGATGATGAAGAGCGCGGGGCTCTCGACCCTCTGCGGGACAGCGGCCGAGATCCTGGTCGACGACGTCCGGCGGGTCATCTGCCCGGAGAAGATCGATACGGAAACCTGGGTCCGGATCATCAAAGAGGCGCACGGGATGGGCATCCCCTCGACGGCGACGATCATGTACGGAGCCTATGAGGGCGTAGCGGACTGGGTGCGGCACCTTGCGATCCTCCGCGATATCCAGGACGAGACCGGCGGGTTCACCGAGTTTGTGCCCCTCTCCTTCGTCCACCCGAACACCCCGCTCTACCGGGCGGGGCATGCCAGGGCCGGGGCGACCGGGCGGGAGGATATCCTGATGGTCGCGATAGCCCGGCTATTCCTCGACAACATCGACCACATCCAGGTCTCGTGGGTGAAGACGGGGACGAAGATGGCCGAGATGGCCCTCCTTGCCGGCGCCGACGACCTCGGGGGGACGCTCTATGAGGAGAGCATCTCCCGGGAGGCAGGGGCCCGGGGGACGAGTTACCTCGATCCGATCGAGATGCGCAGGATCGCCGAGGACCTCGGGAGGACGCTTAGGCAGCGGACGACACTCTACGCCCTCCTCCCGGAGTGATGCCGTTGGCGGGGCGGACCCGATCGGCCTGCCGCCAAACATCCCGGAAAATTATAAATGATAATGGGATAAATCGCGGCCCCTCAACGCCGGCTGAAAGCCGGCGATTGGGAGGAGGCCAGGATGGTAAACGGTCTTGTGGGCCTTGCAATCCTCTTCTTTGTACTGGCGCTTGTCTTTGCTCTGCTAGGAGCACGGGGGGTTGCGGGGATATCGATGTCGATAGCGAAGTGGCTGGTCATCATCTTCATCGTTCTTGCGATCATATCGCTGCTGCTCTGAGGGGAGACACACTCAGTCCTCCGGCCGGAGGTACCTGACGATTGCATTCGCAACAGCTGAAGCCTTCTTCATCGCCCACTTGTCCTTCTGGACGTCCCCCGGATTATACCCCCTGCCGCAGACATAGCCGAGGTACGAGAACCCGTGGGTGTTCAGGAAACCCTCGAGAGTCTCGAGGGACCGCTCACAGCCCCGGTCGGCGCAGACGGTGACGGCGACCCCTCCGCGACCGGAAAGCCGTCTGTCGTGGTAGAGTGAGTAGGTCCGATCGATGAGGTTCTTTGTCTGGCCGTTGATGTCGTAGTAGTAGGTCGGGGCGCCGATGACGAGCACCTCGCAGTCGATCATCTTCTGCGCGACGGCTCCCCAGTCGTCGTCCTCCAGCACGCACCACTTTGCATCCTTGCAGGCCTCGCAGCCGGTGCAGGGCTGGATATCCATATCGGCAAGCGTCAGGTACTCGGTCTCGATGCCTGCCTCCCGCACCCGGTCGAGGATGGCAGCAACGAGCATCGCGGTGTTGCCGTTCCTGCGCATGCTTCCGGAGATACCAAGAACGTTCATACCCTGTCCTCGCCCCTCTCGTTTTTGATTCTTGCGATCCGGGCATCAAGATCAAGACCGCGGAAGGCCGCAAGGATCTCCTCGACCGGGTCGCCGGGGCGGTAGAAGAGGTGCGAAGGGCAGGCGCAGTCGCTGCAGCCAAAGTCCGGGACGTAAGCTCCGGCAAGAGCACGGGCGAGATCGCACTCACAGTCCCGGTCTGTCGCGGCAGTGACAAGGGCGGCGGGGGCAAAGTGAGGATCGAGGAGGAGGTAGTCGATGTGCCATCGGGGAGGGCGGTCGCGCCTTTCGGCAAGCCGCAGGTGCCGGTCTGCCCGGGCAAGCCCGCCGCTTCCCCGGGCGGAGCCGACGTAGATGTGCCGGCCGCGGGCAAACTCCCTCTCCCCGAGGGCGCCGATGCGGACTCTGCAGGAGGGGTTCTCGAGGACGAGGGCGTAGACTCCCTTATCCATAATACTTGAGCGCCTCCCGGGCGGCCGCGATATGCCTCCCGCCGCCGCACTCGACCGGCTCCCCGTGGCCGGGGTAGAGCCCCTCGACCTCGAGCCCCACCAGGCGCTCGATGGATGCCGCAAGGGCTGTGCGGTCGCCGTCGGGGAAGTCGTAGCGCCCGAAGGACCCCCCGGTGAAGACGGTGTCTCCCGAGAAGAGCACCTTCGCCCGCTCGTCGTAGAGGCAGATCCCGCCCGGCGTGTGCCCGGGGGTGTGGATGACGCGAAGGCTCCCTACCCGGTCGCCGTCGGCAAGGAGGGTGTCGGGGGCGACCCCGGGAGACCGGGCCCCAAAGTGCATCGCAAGGCTTCGTCTGTCGTCGACCAGGCCCACGGCGTCCGCTTCGTGGATACAGATTGCGGCGTCGTTGCAGAGCCGCGCGATCTCTTTGACGTACGCAATATGGTCGTAGTGGGCGTGGGTGAGGACGATCGAGGTAATCTCCCCGGCATACGGCTCCACCGCCATCGGGAGAACACCCGCGTCGACGAGGACGTTTTCGTAAACGAACGAGTTTGCGTAGATTGTGCCGCTCGGGATCCACCGCACGTGCATGCAGTCTAATATGGCCTCCGGACAAATGGTTCTTATGCACACCCTTGCTCAAGCGTGCCTGCGCGGGGTTCCCCCGGAGGTGGAGGCGATCGCCCGGGAGGAGGGACTAACCTCCCATGCCGCCGCACGGGCCGTCGCCCGCGGACGAATCGTCATCCCGGCAAACCCTGCACGGCCGCACCGGATCTGCGCCATCGGTGAAGGCTGCAGGGTGCGGGTCAACGTGAATATCGGGACGTCAGGCGCCCGGTGCGATGAGGATCTCGAGGTCGAGAAGGCGAAGGCGGCCCTCCGGGAGGGGGCCGACACGCTGATGGACCTCTCGACCGGGGGCGATCTTGCCCGGATACGGCGCCGGATCCTCGAACTCGATGTACCCGTCGGGACCGTCCCGATCTACGAGGCGGTCCGGCGGGCGGGGAGCGCCGCGGATGTCGATGCCGACCTGCTCTTCTCCGTTATCCGTGAGCACTGCAAGCAGGGCGTGGACTTCCTGACGCTGCACTGCGGTGTGAACCGAGAGGCGCTCGAGTCGCTCCGGGCCGATCCCCGGACGATGGGCGTCGTCTCGCGCGGCGGGGCCTTCCACGTCGCGATGATGGCTGCGACCGGTGAGGAGAATCCGCTCTATGCCGAGTATGATTACCTGCTTGAGATCCTGGCCGAGCACGATGTGGTCGCGAGCCTCGGCGACGGGATGCGCCCGGGTGCGCTCGTGGACGCGGGGAGGCTGGCAAAGACGACCGAGTATCTCGCGCTCGGCCACCTCGCCAAACGGGCGCTCGCCGCCGGGGTGCAGCGGATGATCGAGGGACCGGGGCATATCCCGGCCGACCAGATCGGCTACAACGTCCGGACGATCAAGGAACTGACCGACGGCGCCCCGCTCTACCTGCTCGGGCCGCTCGTCACCGACGTGGCGCCGGGTTACGACCACGTCGTGGGGGCGATCGGCGGGGTGATCGCCGCGATGAACGGCGCGGACTTCCTCTGCATGGTCTCGCCGGCCGAGCACCTGGCGCTGCCGGATGTCCGCGACATCGTCGAGGGGACGCGGGTCGCAAAGGTTGCGGCACACATAGGAAGCCTCTCTCGCGGTGCAGGACAGACGAAGAACCGCGAGATCCGGATGGCGGAGGCCCGTCGGTCGCTCGACTGGGAGAAGCAGTTCGAGGCGGCGCTCATACCCGATGAGGCCCGGCGCATCCATGAGCGGGACGGAGTTATTGAGACCTGCTCGATGTGCGGCGATCTCTGCGCCATCAAGATGGTGCGCGAGATCCTCCCGGTGCCCGAGGAGCGGATGGAACCGTAGAAGGAGCCTCCGGCCCTCTCACCTTGCTTGGGCGGTCGCGCCAGCGACCTTTCTTTTCGCAATGCCCCCGTCGATCCAGTCGATTATTGCGTCCCGGCTCCTCCGGTAGGCAGAAAGCACCCGATCTTTCGGTCCCGTGACCCTGGCCGGGTCGGGGAAGTCCACGCGGATCGTCTCTTTTGCCCAGGGAAACATGGGGCAGACGCCTCCGCTACAGAGTGCGATCACGTAGTCCATCTCTTTTCCGTCAAAAAGGCCGAGGTCTTTCGCCCGCTGCCCCGAGATATCTATCCCGATCTCGGCCATCACCCGGACGGCCATCGGATCGAGGGCGGTCGGGGCGATCCCGGCCGAGCAGACTTCATAACGGTCGCCGTAACGGGCGCGGAGGTAGCCCTCCGCCATCTGAGTCCGGGCGGCGTTGTTCGTGCCGATGAAGAGCACCCTCTCTTTCATGCCCCCACCCTTCGCGCCCCCGGAAAAAAAGGTTACCAAAGACTCTGTGAGGCCCGGACCATACTCTTCACACCGGGGTTTGCGCGATGCAGTAGCGCCCCGGTAGGCTTTTTCATCCAAAGTTTCCGGTTTTTACGCTAAGACCCGGCAGGGTTTCACATAATCCGATAGATTTATTAAGTATCATAACATCACCAGAATGCGTAATTATACATGATAAATCATGTATAATATGGCGCCCGGGAGGGAAGACCGAACCCCTTTCGGCGGCCGCATGTATGGCAACACGAGAACGGGCCGATCGAGATGCGACCGGTCCGTAGAAGTCAGCCGCTTTTGCACGGATTCGAGACCCAGAGGGGGATTGACCGGGGCAATTGGGCACGATTAATCATGTAGGATTTGGGAAGATGGCGGAATCGTTTGCCGTGAAACTGGAGGAGAGATGTTACCTCCCCGATCCCCGGTGCAGAGCGAATGCCAGGGTGCCGGATTACGCCCGAGAGTACAGCGAGTTCGTGCGCGATCCGGAGGCCTTCTGGGACCGGATAGCCCAGGAACTCGAGTGGTATGGGCCCTGGGAGAGGGTCAGGGAGTGGAACTACCCGTATGCTAAGTGGTTTGTCAGCGCGAAGTTAAACATCACCACAAACTGCCTGGACCGCCACGTCGCCGGCCCCCGGAGGGATAAACCGGCGATCATCTGGCGCGGCGAAGAGGGGGAGGAGAGGACCTACACCTACGGCGAACTCCACCGCGAGGTGATGCGGTTCGCAAACGGTCTACGCTCCCTCGGCGTCGAAAAAGGCGACCGGGTCTGCATCTACATGCCGCTCGTCCCCGAGCTGGTCGTCGCGATGCTCGCCTGCGCCCGGATCGGGGCCGTCCACTCGGTCGTCTTCGGCGGGTTCGGGGCGGACGCGCTCGCGATGCGGATCAACGACGCAGACGCGAAGATCCTCATCACCGCGGACGTCGGCTACCGCCGGGGAAAGACCATCCCCCTCCGGGAGATCGCAAAAGAAGCCGTCAGCCAGACGCCGTCCATAGAGAGGGTCGTCGTCCTCCGGCGTGAGGAGCCCGCAGTCGAGATCGACCCCGCCCTCGAGGTCGATTACGCCAGCCTCACGGCAAAGGCCGCACCTGACTGCCCGGCGGAGGTGATGGACGCCGAGGACCCGCTCTTCATCCTGTATACAAGCGGCTCGACCGGGGCACCGAAGGGAATCGTGCACACCTGCGGCGGCTACGCGGTTGGAACCTACTACACCACAAAGTGCGTCTTCGACGTCAGGGAAGACGACGTCTACTGGTGCACCGCCGACCCCGGCTGGATCACCGGGCACAGTTACGTCGTCTACGGCCCGCTCGCGGTCGGGACGACGGTCGTCATAACCGAGGGGACGCCCGACTACCCGGACCCGGGCGCCTACTGGCGGCTGGTCGAGGACCTTGGGGTGACGATCTTCTACACCGCGCCGACCGCGATCCGGATGTTCATGCGCTACGGCGACGAGTGGCCGGCGAAGTACGACCTCTCGACGCTCCGGGTCCTCGGCTCCGTCGGCGAACCGCTCAACCCCGAGGCGTTCGAGTGGTACTACCACCGGATCGGCGGCGGACAGTGCCCGATCGTGGATACCTGGTGGCAGACCGAGACCGGGATGCATATGGTGACCACGATGATCGGCGAACCGATGAAGCCCGGGTTTGCCGGAAAGCCCATCCCGGGCGCCGTCGTCGATGTCGTCGATAAATCGGGCAACCCGGTCCCGCCGGGAACCGGAGGGTTCCTGGTCATCAGAGAGCCCTGGCCATCCATGATGCGGACGGTCCACGGCAACGACGAGCGCTACTGCAAGTACTGGAACACCATCCCGGGGTGCTACACCGCAGGCGACCTCGCGGTGAAGGACGAGGACGGCTACATCATGATCATCGGGCGGGCCGACGACCTGATCATCGTCGCCGGGCACAACATCGGGACCGCGGAGGTCGAGAGCGCCCTCGTCTCCCACGAGGCGGTGGCCGAGGCGGCCGTCATCGGCAAACCCGACCCCTTGAAAGGAAACGTCATCAAGGCCTTCGTCACCCTCCGGGTGGGGGTAAGCCCAAGCGATGACCTCACCGAGGACCTCGCCCACCACGTCAAAAAGAGCCTCGGCCCCGTCGCGGTGCCGGCCGAGATCGAGTATATGGACCGGCTCCCGAAGACCCGGAGCGGCAAGATCATGCGTCGGGTCTTAAAAGCCCGCGAGCTCGGCATGGACCCGGGCGACATATCCACCCTTGAGGAGTGATCGTCCATGCCAGACACACAGACGGTCTTTGGGCTGCCGGCGGAGAAGGGGCGGTGGGGGCTTGTCGCCCTCGGCCTCCTCATCAACCTCTGTCTCGGGAGCATCTACTCCTGGAGCGTCTTTGTCGCGCCGCTTGCGGCGTACTTTTCTGAGACGCTCGGCCGGGAGGTGACGGCCGGGGAGGTCCTCCTCCCGTTCTCGGTCTTCCTCGCCTTCTTCGCGATAGCGATGCCGCTCGCCGGGAAGTACATCGAGCGCTACGGCCCCCGAAAGGTGACGATCGTCGGCGGGCTCCTTACGGGCCTCGGCTGGCTGCTCGCCTCGACGGCGACGTCGGTCGAGGCGCTCTACGTCGTCTACGGGGTCATCGGGGGGCTCGGCGTCGGGATAGCCTATGGAGCGCCGGTCGCCGTCGCGGCCCGATGGTTCCCGGACCGGCGGGGGTTTGCCGTCGGGCTGGCCCTGCTCGGCTTCGGGTTCTCGGCGTTTGTGACCGCAAACGCTGCAGGAGCCCTGATCGCCGCCTACGGCGTGATGGCGACGTTCCGGATCTTCGGGATCGCCTTCATCGCCGTGCTGCTCCTCGCCGCCCTGCCGCTCCGGTTCCCGCCGGAGGGCTGGCAGCCGAAGGGCTGGACGCCTCCCGCGCCCGGGGTCGGGACGGCGCCGGTCTGCGAGTGCGACCGAAGCGCGATGCTCCGGACGGGGACGTTCTATGGGCTCTTTGCCTGCTACTTCGTAGGCTGCCTTGCGGGGCTTACCGCGATCTCGATCGCAAAGCCGGTCGGGACCGAGGTCGCCGGAGTGGACGCGGGGCTCGCGACGCTCCTCGTCGGGTTCTTCGCCGTCTTCAACGGGCTAGGAAGGCCAGGGTTCGGGAGCCTCACCGACCGGATAACCCCGCAGAAGACAGCGATGCTCTCGTTCGCGCTGATCGCGGCGGCATCGATCCTGATCTGGCTTGTCCCCGGGGTGCCGGCCTACATCGTCGCCTTCGCCGTCCTCTGGGGCTGCCTTGGAGGGTGGCTTGCGATCGCTCCGGCGGCGACGGCCTCGTATTTCGGGACGTGCGACTACCCGCGCTGCTACGGGGTCGTCTTCCTCGCCTACGGTGCGGGGGCGATCGCCGGGCCGCAGCTTGCAGGCTTCGTCCGGGAAGCGACCGGGACCTACCTCGGCGTCTTCCCGCTCGTCGCGGGCCTGGCCGTCGTGGGGTTCGCCACCGCCTGGCTTCTCGTGCGCCCGCCGGAGACCGTTCCGGCACCGGAAAAAGAGAGAGAAGAGGAAGGCGCTACACCTTCTCCGTGAGCCCGAGCCGCCGGAGCACCCCGGCGGCCGCCTCCATCCCGCCGTCAAGGTAGACGGCGCCGATGAGGGCCTCCAGGCACTCGGCGAGGACACGGCCGGAGGTCCAGACCCTCTGGGAGGCCTCGCCCTTTCCCCAGCGAACGTAACCGGCAAGGTCGATACCTTCCGCAAGAGCGCGGAGCCGGGACATGTTCACCAGGTTCATCTTGCGGTTGGTTATCGCACCTTTGTCGTGCGCTCCGCCCGCGACCACCGCCTCCACGACCACGACGTTAATGACCGCGTCCCCGAGCGTCGCGAGGGCGTCCATGTGGGCGGCAGGAGGAAGACCCGTCTCCAGGGCGTAGGCGAGGCGGGTAAGCGCCCGGAGGAGAAGCGTTCGATCGGTGAAGGCATACCCGATCTCCTCCTCAAGCCGGCGCATCCCGCCGGTCTCACTCGCGTTCATAAAAAAGGTTACTCGAGGACTTCGGCCTTCTCGATCCGGACGGGGACCTTCGGCCTGTCGGATGAGTCCGTCCTCACCTTCCCGATCTTATCGACGACGTCGAGCCCCTCCACCACCTCCCCGAAGACCGGGTGGGCGCTCGGCGTCCGGGGGTCGTCCCAGTCGAGATAGGTGTTGTCGACGAGGTTGATGAAGAACTGGCTCCCGCCGGAGTTCGGGCGGCCGGTGTTCGCCATCGATATCGTGCCCCGGAGGTTCGAATGACCCTTCACGAACTCGTCGGGGATGGTGTAGCCCGGCCCGCCCATCCCGGTGCCGGTGGGGTCGCCGCCCTGGATCATGAAGCCATCGATGACCCGGTGAAAGATCGTCCCGTCGTAGAACCCGGACCGGACCAGTTTCTCAAAGTTCCCCGCGGTCACCGGCATATCGTCGTAGAGCCGGATCGTGATATCGCCCATCGTCGTATGGAGCACGACACGCTTATCCGCCATAATCATTCACTCCGTATGGTATTGTCCCGCATCTCTACTTATACTGATGGAAGATCCGGCAACCGGGACCGCAGTCCCCTGAGTCAACCATATAGCATAAACAAATCAGTAAAGTAAAAATAATTTATACGAACAGCCCGGAAGTATATGTATGTACTCCGGAGCGAAGATTCACCCCGGCCGGGATATATCCACCATTCCCCACCCGGCCTCCGGCAGCGGAGGGGCCCTCCTATGAGCCGCCGGGCGCCGGTCTTCATCATCACCGGCGGGCAAGGCCAGTGCAAGACGACGTTCCTGCACCAGGTCCTCGGACTCATCGTCGGGCTGAACGTGCGTGTCCAGGGGATCATCGCACCCGGGCATGTGCGGGACGGCCGCAGGTCCGGGTTCACCCTGGTCGACCTCGCCACCGGCGAGCACGAGGTACTCTGCTCGGTCGATCCCGATCCCCGGTGCGAGATCCACGGCCGGTTCTATTTCCGGCCCGAGGGGTTGGCATTCGGCCGCCGGGCGCTCGCACCGCCTGATCCGCGGGAGACCGATCTTATGGTCATCGATGAGGTGGGGAGGTTCGAGCTCCAGGGCGGGGTCTGGGCGGAGCAGCTCGACTGCCTGTTCGCACATCCGCACCCGCCGATGATCCTGACGGTCCGGCGCCGGCTTCTTGATACGGTCGTCGAGCGATGGAATATCAGAAACGCCGTCGTGGTGGACGTCGGGGTGGCGAGCGTCATGGCGACGGCGGATGCGGTGATGGAAGCCGTCTGGGAGTGGCGGGAAGCGCAGACCTACTCGGCGGCCCGGACGCCTCCGATCCCGGGCGAGTGCATCGGCGCTCCAACACCCTTCGTGAATACGGCCGCCGGGGCCGCCCGGAGCGCCCCGGTGATCCTCCGGCGATGCTACGGCCCGGAAGAGTGACGGGCCCGACAGCGCCTCACTCCTTCTCAAGCGCTTTTGCGGCGGCCCGCCCGATCAGTTCCGGCGGGATCGCCTCGTACTCCTCGCCGTTGTAGCGGAGCGTCCGGCACTCCGCCTCCTCCTCCCCGCAGGTCTCGCAGGATTCACAGGATGCACAGGAGCAGGACGTCGCGGTCACCTCGACCCCTTCGAGGAGTTCCTCGACCGGGACGCCGTTGAAGAGGAGGCGCTCCGGCTCCATGGCCACCTCATCGGGGAGGACCGTCTCGACCATCCGGACGGCGACCCCCTCCATCTCGAGGAGCATGCGGATCTCCGCGAGGACCGCCGCAAGGGTCATCCCGGTCTCCTCGAACTCTTCGCGGGTCTTCTCGATCTCGTTTCCGATATGCTTCCATTCGATGACGAGTTCCTTCTTCATGTATACCATCTCCTCTGTAACCGGCGGGAGATCTTCTGCCGCCCCTCTGGGCTACTACCGGGATCAGGATCGTGCCGCCCGACACAGATCGGCTCGACAGACCGCACCGGCAACCTACTCATCTTCCGGCTCGGGTTCTTCTTTCTTCTCCTTCGGGACGATCCCTGTCCCGCAGCAACCGCCGCCGCTCCCGCAGCCGCAGCCGGAAGAGAAGAGTTTTTTCACCCGCGATCCGACACATCCTTCTTCATGCTTTTCATTGCTGTCTGTCATGTCGTCACTCTCGCTCCAGCAGATGCGCCGGAGTGTTTTACGCTGACTAACTGTTTGCGGTGCCGGCGTATGAAGGTTTTAGTCTCATTACTCTCGAATCCCGGGCGCAGGCACAGACTGGAGCCCGGCAGGAGGTGGGACACGCGAGCAGCATTGCGGCGAGAAAGTCTATCCCGATCCCGGCGAAGAGCACCCCGACAATGCGCCGCATCCACTGTTCGAAGATCTCCGCTGCCTTCAGCTCCTGATCGCCTCCATAACGGCAGCCGAAAGGCGTTCTATCTCGTCGAACCGGGGTTCGGCCATCCCGTTCTTTGCGATGCCGCAGTCAGTCGCGACCAGATGCAGATCCGGCTCGACCCCGAGCGCCTGTACCTTCTTCCTCCCGCAACAGTCGCCGCACCCGTCAAGCACCAGGATCCGATCCGCGTGCCGGACCGCGACCTCCAGCGACGCCGTCGGCCGTGTGGCCGCGACGCACGTCTCGACCGCCCCGCAGGAACTGCGGAGGAGCATCGCACCGGTCTGGGCCGTCAGTTTCCCGGTGTTCGAGAGCCCCGAACAGGCAACGATGGTGAACGCCATACTCATTCTTCTCCAAACCTTGCGCCGATTCAGCTCGTAATCTCGTCCCGGATCCCCCGGACGCCCGCCATGACCTCCTCGTCGATGCCGGCCGAGAAGGCCTGGTAACGGTCGCCGTAGCGGGCGTTCATGTAGCCCTCCGCCGTCTGCGACCGGGCGGCGTTATGGGTGCAGACGAAGAGGACCCTCTTCTTCACGGTATCACTCCAGTCCGAGCGCCTTCAGCGCCGCCCGGGCGATCAGCTCCGGCGGGATCGACTCGTAGCGCTTGCCGTCGTACTCGACCGCACGGCACTCGGCGTCGTCCTGTCCGGTGATGCAGGCGCAGGAGGCGCAGGGCGTGGCTGTAACCTCCATGTCTTCGATGAGGTTCTCAAGCGGCACGCCGTTGAAGAGGATGCTGTTTGAGTCCGCTATCGCTTCGTTTTCAAGGACGGTCTCGATGAACCGGACCGCGATTCCCTCTTCCTCGAGGATGGGGCGCATCTGCTCGACGACGTCAATCACCGCCCGGCCGGTCGCGCCGCAGCGCTCGCAGGTGTTCTCGATGTCTCTTCCGACATGTTTCCATTCGATGACCAGTTCGTTCTTCATGGTAGCCCCTCACGTGGCGCAGGACAATGTGCTTCGACCACTCCTCCGTACCAGCGGTCCCGGAGCCGGAGGGCGACGTTCACGAGCGAGATCAGCACCGGCACCTCGAGCAGCGGCCCGACGACGGTGGCAAACGCCACGCCCGAGCCGATCCCGAAGACCCCGATGGCAACGGCGATGGCGAGTTCGAAGTTGTTGCTCGCGGCGGTGAACGCAAGCGACGTTGACCTCCCGTAGTCGACGCCGACCTTCCAGCTCATCCAGAAGCTTGCGAAGAACATGATCAGGAAGTAGAGGGTGAGCGGGATGGCGATCCGGACGACGTCGAGCGGCAGCGCCACGATGTTGCCGCCCTGCGTCGAGAACATCACCACGATCGTGAAGAGCAGGGCGACGAGCGTGATCGGCGAGATCTTCGGGATGAACCGGGTATGATACCACTCCTTCGACTTCACCCGGAGGAGCGCAAAGCGGGTCAGGAATCCGGCGATGAACGGGATGCCCAGGTAAATGAAGACCGTGACGGCGACGCCCGAGATGGTGATCGGCACCTCCGTCCCGGCGCCGATGCCAAGGAGCGGCGGGAGGACGGTGATGAAGACATAGGCGTAGGGAGCATAGAAGAGCACCTGGAAGATCGAATTGACGCCGACGATCGCGGCGCAGTACTCGCAGTCGCCCTTCGCGAGATCGTTCCAGACGATGACCATGGCGATGCACCGGGCGAGGCCGACCAGGATAAGGCCGTACATGAACTCCGGCCGGTCGGCGAGGAAGGTCGCCGCGAGAAGGAACATCAGTACCGGGCCGACGACCCAGTTCTGGACGAGGGAGAGGCCGAGTACCCGGGTGTCCCGGAAGACCCGGCCGAGCTCCTCGTAGCGGACTTTCGCGAGCGGCGGGTACATCATCAGGATCAGCCCGAGCGCGATCGGGATGGATGTGGTGCCGATCGAGAACCCCGTAATCGCCTCCGGCACGCCGGGGAGGAAGTAGCCGATGGCGACGCCGGCCGCCATCGCAAGGACAATCCAGAGGGTCAGGTAGCGGTCGAGGAAGGAGAGCCGGGAACCGGGGGCCTTCGGATGAATCTGGTCGATGGTGCCCATCGCCGGTCACCTGCAGCAATCGCAGCTGCCGGGGCGCCGATCGGCCCGGTACTCCCTCACGAGCGCGGCTGCATACAGCGTTTCCCCACCCGGAGGAACGTAGTTATGCTCGCGGACCCGCCGGACCAGCTCCTTGCCGAGGGCGGCATCGTCACCGATCCCCATCGCGGCGACCTCCGCAAAGACCGCATCAAGCATCGTAAACCCAATTATAGTCCCGCCGACGTCGATCCGTCGGATCTGCCGCAGGGCATCTGCGGCACAGCAGGGTATCTTCTCCCGTCTGGAATCCATGTTACAATCACCTCATAACAGGCCGTCAGAACATCGCAAGGGCCTGGAACGCCACGCCGGCCAGGATGGCGACCCCGAGGATGATCACCACGAACGCGGCGAGTAGGCGCCGCTCGAAGATCGCGGCAAGCAATGTCACCTCCGGGATGCTCGCGCCCGCGCCGCCGATGATCAGCGCCATCACGGCACCGATGCCCATTCCCTTATCGAGGAGGACGGCGCTGATCGGGATGAGCGTCTCCGCCCGGATGTACATCGGCACGCCGATGACCGCCGCAACCGGGATGGCGAGGGGGTTGTCCGGCCCCGCGACCGCAACGATCAGGTCTTCGGGGACGAATCCGTAGATGAACGCACCGATCCCGGCGCCGAGCAGGAGGTAGGGGAGCACCTGCCGGAAAAGACCGACCGCGAAAGAGAACGCTCCCCGGATGCGGGTGCCGTGGGTTGCAGCGCAACTGCAGGGTTCCGGTCTCCCTTCGACCATGACGTCCCTGACATAGCGCTCGTACCCGAACCGGCCGAGGAGCCAGCCTATCCCCACGGCGGCCGTGAAGGTAAGGGCGGCGTAGATGGCGGTCGGGACGACCCCGACGAGCGCGACGAGGAGGGCAAGGATCACCGGGTTTAAGAGCGGGGATGCGAGCAGGAACGACATGCAGACCCCGAACGGAACCCCGATGTCGAGGAGGCCGAGCAGGATCGGGATCGTCGAGCAGGAGCAGAACGGGGTGAGGGCACCGAACCCGGCCCCGATAACGTTCCCGACGCCCTGTCGTCTCCCGGCAAGCACGCCCCGGATCCGTTCTTCGGGGATGTAGGCCTGGAGGAGCCCGACGAGGAAGGTGATCCCCACAAAGAGCAGGACCAGTTCTCCGGCGATGACGACGAAGAACTCTCCGGCGGTGGTCAGGTTCGAAGCGGCATCCATGGTCGTTCACTCACCTGCCCCGTTCCTCCTTCTGAGACCCGCACGCCGTCCGGGTACGGGACTCCTCGCCCCATCCGCCTGCCATGCTCCGCTTCCGGTCACTCCTTCTTCTCGTCTGTCCTCTTCGGCACAATCTTCACGTTGCCGCAGCAGCAGCCGCGGTCGCTCTCCGGCGCAAGGAGGTTCTTGATCCGTCCGGCGATGCCTTCTTTCCGGTTTTTGCTGGTGTCGTCCGCCATGATGCTACGCTCCGCGCTGTTTCAACATTATTTGAAATAAGGTGGACATCACTACCGATAAATGTTCTGGTTCCAAAAAGAGTTGAAGTGGGGTCAACCGGCGGCGACGGGCCTGGCGGGGACAGGATTCACAACGGCGTCAGTGAGGTTCCCCGGCCGGGCAGGGTCGAGGAGCCCGTATCGGTGGAGACCCAGACCCGGAACCGTGAGAACAGACGAACAAACCGGCGGTTATGATGTCCATGCTTTTTCTCCTCTGCTGTCGAACGGTTAGTTCGTACCTCGTGCGGTAGCAGCGAAAGATTATAGGTACTCTCGTTTCGCATTGTCTCGAAAGAAGAGTGTGATGATCGGATGGCAGGAGGCGAAGAGTATCAGGACACATCCCTGCCCCTCCCTCCCGGAGTCGAAGAGTCGCTCTGTCAGTGTGGTGGGATTACAGGGCTTATAGAACAGTTGCCGGCCGATGCAGTGCTTGAGCGGGAGAGCAGCGTCCACCGTGCGCTTGGCGACCCGCTTCGTCTCAAGATTCTCACGATGCTCTCCGTGCAACCGCTCTGCGTCTGCGTCGTCAAGGCGGTGCTCGGCATCGCAGACTCGAAGCTCTCCTACCACCTCGGTGTCCTGAAGAAAGCGAACCTGATCGCCGGCGAGGCACAGGGGAACTGGATCATCTACCGCCTGACGGCCGAAGGTGAGGCGTGGGCGCAACAGATCGTGGATGATAACGGAAGTTGAAAGATAGGTGGATGCCGGGGCCTAGAGCCCGAGCCCCTCTAAAAACATCCGGTGCAGGCGTAAGTCCCCGCCGAGCTCGGGATGGAAGGCAAACGCCATATGCCGCCCATACCGGACAGCGACGATCCCCTCCGGTATCCGGGCGAGCACCTGGACCTGAGGGTCAACGTCCGTCGCCACCGGGGCCCGGATGAAGACTGCCCGGAACGGCTCCGTGAGCCCGGCAACCTCGAGCATCGCCTCGCGGGAGTCGACCTGCCGGCCGAAGGCGTTGCGTGCCACATGCATCGGGACGAGAGAGAGGGGCCGGACCCGGGGGTCGTCCACCCGGTCGGCGATAAGGACCATTCCCGCGCAGGTGGCGAAGATCCCGCCCTCGAACTCCGCGATCGGCTCATAGAGCCCGTTCTTCTCGATCAACCGGGAGATCGTCGTCGACTCCCCGCCCGGGATCGCAAGGGCGTCGAGGTCCGCAAGGTCTGTGGGCTTCCTGACTAAAACGACCTCCGAGCCCGGTCTCTCCGCGAGCGCCTCCCGGAACGCCGCAGCATGCTCGGCGACGTCGCCCTGGAGCGCGAGAACCCCGACCTTAACGCCCACGGGTCTGCAACACCTCTTCTGGACGAAGTGTACGGATATCGATGCCCTTCATCGCATCCCCAAGACCCCTGCTCACCTCGGCAAGGACCTTTGGATCGTCGTAGTGGTTCACCGCCTCGACGATCGCCCGGGCGGTCGCCTCGGGGTTTGCGGACTTGAAGATGCCCGACCCGACAAAGACACCGTCGGCCCCAAGGTGCATCATCAGCGCCGCGTCGGCAGGCGTCGCGATCCCGCCGGCGGAGAAGTTCACGACGGGGAGCCGGCCGCGCTCTGCGCACTCGATGACCAGGTCCGCCGGCGCCTCGATATCGCGGGCCCGGTCGACGAGTTCCTGGCGTGAGAGACCCTGCAGGCTCCGGATCTCGCCCATGATCGCCCGCATGTGGCGGACCGCCTCGACGACGTTGCCGGTCCCGGCCTCGCCCTTTGTCCGGATCATCGCCGCTCCCTCGTTGATGCGGCGCAGCGCCTCCCCGAGGTTCCGGGCGCCGCAGACGAATGGCACGGAGAACCGGGTTTTATCGATATGGAACTGCTCGTCCGCCGGGGTCAACACCTCGCTCTCGTCGATCATGTCCACACCAAGCGCTTCCAGGATCTGCGCCTCGACGAAGTGGCCGATCCGAACCTTCCCCATCACCGGGATGGAGACCGCATCGATGATCTCGATAATCTTCTGTGGATCGGCCATACGGGCCACGCCCCCGGCTGCCCTGATATCGGCCGGGACTCTCTCAAGCGCCATGACGGCGACGGCACCGGCCTCTTCGGCAATCTGCGCCTGCTCTGCGTTGACGACGTCCATAATGACGCCGCCTTTCTGCATCGACGCAAAGCCGCGCTTGATCAGCTCGGTGCCAAATCTCAGTTCCTCGAGTTTCATTACTTCTATGTATAGCACATGGACCACAATAAAAATAGTGCGGCGATCTCCCCAATCGCAAAGATGACCGTCGCCGCCCGGACCGCCCGGACAATTCCGGCTCCCCCCTCCGCAAGGCTCCGCTCCGGATCCCCGATCGTATAGACGCCGGGCTTCTCGAGCCGGATCCCTACCCCGCCGGCGATGACCGCCATCGGGATTCCGCCGTTGAACCCCGGCCGCTTCTTTCTATCGCGCCGGAGGGCCGCATACGCCGGGGTGAACCGGCCCTTCGCCGCAAAGTAGGCGAGGAGGATAAGACCTGTCAGCCGGGCCGGGATGAAGTTTGCAACGTCGTCGGCGCGGGCCGAAAACCACCCGATCCGGGCCCGCTCGTCGCGGTAGCCGAGCATCGCGTCCAGGGTGTTGATCGCCCTAAAACCTGCGGCTCCGACGAGTCCAAAGAGCCCATAGTAGAAGAGCGGAGAGATGATGCTGTCGACCAGGTTCTCGGTCATCGACTCGTATGCCGCCGAGAGGACGTGCTCGGAATCGAGGTCCCCCGTATCCCGGCTCACCATCATCCCGACTGTTGAGCGGCCCGCACCGATCCCGTCGTCCTCGAGCGCCCGGACGACGGCGGCGACGTGCTCCTCAAGCGACCGCCAGGCAAGACAGACCTTGAGGAGGAAGGGCGCGAGGAGGAGGTAGAGGTACCAGGGGGCCAGATACTCGACGAGCGCAAACGGCGCGGCAAAGAGGGCGACCGTCACGAGAGCGCCCAAAACCCCAAAAAAACGCTCGACGCGGGCCGGGTAGCGGCCCGGGACCCCCCACCACCCGATGAACCGGCCAAGCAGAGCCACCGGGTGGTAGCGGGAGTGCGGGTCCCCGATCAGCCGGTCCACCAGCAGCGACGCAGCGACTACGACCGCTGCCGCAACCATGTGAGAATGACCCCGAGAAGGAGGGCCGCAAACGCGGCGGCGTTCAGGAGATCGATCCCAAGCATGAGCCACAGCCCATAGAGGAGCAGGGCGATCACACAGGGGACGAGGACCGTCGCCGGCGGGAGCGGTATGCCCGGTCTAGCGACCTCCGGGACGACTGGCTCCGGCTCCGGAGCAGGCTCAGGATCGGGCCGCTCCTTGACGACGACCCGGAACTCCGCTCTCTTAGCGCCGTAGCCGGCGATGACCTCGAGAGAGAAGGTTCCGGGGCAGGCGTTCTCCCGGATGGGGATAGAAAACTCCTCGATCTTGTTTACGTAGAGATTCTCGTGGAAGAAGTCGGTGAAGGCCGCGGAGTTTGAGGAGGCGATGGTGATATGGAGCGGCGAACCGTGGTTGATGATATGGAGGACGAGGTCGCTGCCCGGTGTCACCTCGACCTCGTCCGGAACCGCTATCGCGTTTATCCCGCGGCTATTGAGATGAATCTCCGGCACGGTCTGATCAGTCCTCGCAGATGTTCTGCGGGAGGAGGTTTGGGATGCCCTCGTTGATCGGGTAGTCAACGCGGCATGCCGCGCACCGAAGGGTGCCCTCCAGCACCTCCTCGCCGCGCTCTTCTGTCACCAGGAGTTCCAGGTCCCCCTTACAGACCGGGCAGCAGAGAATCTCCATAAGATCTCTTCTCATAGCTCACTCCGTAGATCGATGATCTGCGAGATCTCGGGGCCCGTCGAGATCAGGGTGACGGGCTTGCCGATATCCTCTTCCGCCTGCGCAATGAAGTCCTTTGCCTTCTTCGTCAGCCGATCGTACTCGGTGACGCCGAAGCAGGCCGGGTCGATCCGGTCGATCCCGGTGATCGCCGCCTGGGTGCAGCCGTTGATCATCGCCGAGTAGCGCGCCATCTCCCCGTCCCAGGTGCCGATGCGGCGCTGCCGGTGGGTGACGGTCCCGAACTCCTCGATACCGAGCTTGTGCGACTGCTCCGCGGTCATCTCGGTCGAGAAGGGGCCCTCGCCGACCCGGGTCGGGTAGGCCTTGAAGACGACGATGACGTCGTCGATCCGGGTCGGGCCGACACCGTTATCGGCGGCGATCTGCGAGGCGGAGGTATCTTTGCTCGTCACATACGGGTAGGTTCCGAAGTAGAGGGAGATCCCGAAGCCCTGGGTCCCCTCGAGGAGGACCATCTCGCCGTTATCGAGAGCGCTGTTGATATCCTGTGCTACGTCGGTGACAAAGTCGGCAAGCTCAGGAACATCTTTTGCCTGCCGGGATGTCCGGAGAACACGGTCTGCGTTCGCCGGGCCGCACCCGGTCCCGGTGCTCCCGATCTTCTTTCTGAGATGCTCGCTCCCCCTGTCCCGGGCGATATGCTCCTCTTCGATGACACCGCACCTGCCGTCGACAAAGATCCTCTCCCGGACGCCGAGCAGGTCGACCTCGTGCAGGAAGACCCGGGGATCAACGAGGACGCCGCTCCCGATCATGAGGGTTGCTTCCGGGTAGACAAACCCCGAGGGGACCATCCTGACACCGTACTCTTTTTCACCAATGCGGACGGTATGCCCTGCGTTCGGGCCGACGCCGCCCCTGGAGATGATGGATGGTCTGTCCTGGTGAGCAATGTGGGCTACGATCTTTCCTTTTCCCTCGTCACCAAAGAACCCGCCGACGATAATAGTACAACTCATTGTTCTATCATGTAGGATGGAGCGATACTGAATGATAAACGTTACAATCTGATACCGGGAGAGCAGCCATCCTGTTTATGTGAAGACGACGCCGGACAACCCATCCATCTCTGCCTGGCAAGGCCTCGCGCCAAAAAGAGCAGCGATCGGCCATAAGATCCAGTACCCAAAGAGCGGAACCGGGTCTGGCCCCGGTACCAATACTGGGGGCCTTCCGCGGGGAGTGCATTGCATATCAGTCTTGTGGATCAGAAGCCTGGCTCCCCGGTCGGTCACTGCCGGATCCAAACCCCTTCATTTCCACTGGAAACTTCATCTTCTCTGCATCCAGGGCTGCCACGTCGAGCATTCTATGAAATGATGAGCCGATCTGTGATCGAATTTAGAACATTGGAGCGCGGACGAGAACCCAATGATCCGCCCGGCATTTCCAGAGGGGGATGCATATCCTGCACGCGTGGGAAAGTGATCCCGACCCCCTCGGAATCGCCGAATAAATCCACATCTCCAGTGGAAGCAAAGGGGTTCTCCTATCGTCATTCCTCTGTCGGACACCGGATTGCCCGTTATTTGAGCATGGATACCGCATAAAAGAGTTGTGATTTGGTCTTGAGAAGACCTGGGGCGCTCTCACTCTTTTGATTCCAGGAAGGCCGCCATGCGGGAGAGGGCCTCCCTGAGATCGTCCCGCGAGACCGCATAGGCGCACCGCACATGCCCGGCACCGGAGGGCCCGAGGACACTCCCCGGGACGACCGCGACATGCTGATCGTGCAGGAGTTTCTCGGCAAACTCGAGATCGCTCATGCCGGTGCTCTCCACCGAGGGGAAGGCGTAAAATGCGCCCTTCGGAACGTGGCAGGCAAGGCCGATCTTGTTTAATCCGTCGACAAAGAGGTTCCGCCGGAGACGGTACTCCCTGACCATGGCGTCTTTCTCGGCCTCCCCGATCCGGAGCGCTTCATACGCCGCGATCTGTCCCATCACCGGGGCGCAGAGCGCGACGTACTGGTGGATCTTCAAGGCCGCGGCGGTGATCTCGGGCGGAGCGCAGAGGTAGCCGATCCGCCACCCGGTCATGGCGAAGGCCTTCGAGAACCCGTTTAAGGTGATCGTCCGCTCATAGAGTTCCGGGATCCGTGCCGGAGAGAAGTGGTCGCCTTCGTAGGTGAGCTCGGCGTAGACCTCGTCGCTGATGAGGAGGAGGTCGTGGTCGACCAAAAGATCGGCGATGCCATGCCAGTCCGCCTCCTGCATCACCCCGCCGGTGGGGTTGTTCGGGAAGTTTACGATGAGCGCCTTTGTCTTTGGGGTGATCTTCTCCGCGAGCGCCTCGGGCGTCAGCCGGAACTCGTCCTCCGCCCGGCAGGGGACGGTGACCGGGACGCCGCCTGCGAGGGAGACGCATGGGACATAGGAGACGTAACAGGGCTCTGCGACCAGGATCTCGTCTCCCGGATCCGTAATGGCCCTAATAGCGATATCGGCCGCTTCCGAGACGCCGCAGGTGACGATGATCTCGTTCTCGGGGTCATACCGGGTGCCGAAACGGGTATCGAGGTAGCGGCTGATGGCGCCCCGGAGCTGAGGAGTCCCCTTGTTTGAGGTGTAGGCGGTCGACCCCTGCTCGATCGAGTAGATGGAGGCCTCGCAGACGCACCAAGGCGTCACGAAGTCCGGTTCACCGACACCCAGGGATATGACGTCATCCATCGTCTGGGCGATATCGAAGAACCGCCGGATCCCCGACGGAGGTATGGCGCGGGCCCGGGCAGAGACGAAATCCCTCAACGCGCCTCACCTCAGAACGAGTACGGGAGACGTTCGACCTCTTCGCGCTCGGCGAAGGTGGTGCCGTTCTCCTTGTAGGTCTTCATGATGATGTGCGTCGCCGTCTCACGGATCCGGTCCATCGGGGCGATCTGCTCGGCGACGAACCGGGCGATCTCATGCATGCTCGGCCCGGTGACCAGGAGCTGGAGGTCGTAAGCCCCGGTCATCAGCCGGAGCGACCGGACCTGGGGGAACCGGGCGATCCGCTCCGCGATCCGGTCGTAACCGAAGTCCCGTTCAGGCGAGACTTTGAGCTCGATCACCGCGGCGACGTTGCCGTCCCCGGCCCGCTCCCAGTCGACGACCGCTCCGTAGCGGCGGATGGCGCCGATCGACTCGAGCCGGCTGATCCGGCTCTTTACTTCCTCTTCGCTCATCTCGGCCAGCACCGCAAGTTCGCTTGTCGGGGTGCGGCAGTTCTCCTCCAGGAGATGGAGGAGGGTACGGTCCTTCTCGTCCATAATCTCACCTGAACATTGCTCTTAAACGATTGATATCAATATCTCTGAGTCTCTGGTCATCCAATCTTGGGTCGCGCGTGACGACTTCCTCGATCTTGCTTGTCGTTGCATCGAACCACATCTCCTTCGTCCGGCCGTAGCGGCCGCGCGAGACGACCCGGGTGTTGATGACCCCGAGCATGTTGAGTTCGGAGATGAGGTCCGTGATCCGGCGGTGCGTCAGGACGTCGAGATCGATGATCCGGGCAATCTCCCGATAGACCACCGTGACCTCACCGCTCGTGAATATCCTCTTGCCCATCCGCTCAAGGATCAGCATCGCATACAGGACCGCCTTGCTCTGGGTCGGGAGAGTGGAGATGCACTCCACCATGCTGTCGGTCTCGATCTTCTCCTGCGCCATCCGGACATGCCGCTCGGTCACGCCCGGTGCATTCTCGCGATCGGCAAGCTCCCCCGAGACCCGGAGAAGGTCGAGCGCCCGCCGGGCGTCGCCGTGCTCCTGCGCCGCGAGCGCCGCGCAGAGCGGGATGACCGTCTCGTCGAGCGCGCCCTCCACGAAGGCCATCTCGGCCCTCTGCTGGAGGATATCGCAGAGCTGCGGGGCGTTGTAGGGGGGAAAGACGATCTCCTCCTCGGAGAGCGAGGAGAGAACCCGGGGGTCCAGGAAGTCGGTGAACCGGAGGTCGTTTGATATCCCGATGATGCTGACCTTCGCAAACTTGAGATCGGAGTTGATCCGGGTGAGGTTGTAGAGGGTATCGTCGCCGCTCTTCTTGACGAGTTTGTCGATCTCGTCGAGGATGATGACCATGACCCCGCCGTTGCTCTCGAGCTGGTTCTTGAGTTCCGCATAAACCTGGTCGGTCGGCCACCCGGTCATCGGGATATGGGCCCGGGTGCTGTCGCTCGGATGCGCATCGGCCTCGTCGAGGCAGTTCGCGATCTGGGCGAGGACACGGTACTGGGTATCGATCACCTCGCAGTTGAGGTGGACGACCTTGCACTTGGTCCCGGCGAGCGCACTTGCATTCTCAAGCTCGGCTCCCACGTACCGGACCGATGCCGTCTTCCCGGTCCCGGTCTTGCCGTAGATGAGGATATTGGACGGGGTCTCGTTTGTGAGAGCGGGGGCAAGAATAGAGGCAAGCTCGTCGATCTGCGGTTTCCGGTGAGGAAGGATCTGAGGACGATAACTGTGGCGGAGAACTTCCCTGTTCTTAAATATACGTCTATTGGTCAGGTATTTTTTGAATAATCCCATTGAGTTGTTCTTATCGTCCGACATGGTGTCACCGGAGGGGGTTACCCGGACAGGAGAGTTTCGTGTCGAGGGCCCACAATATGGTTGTTCTGGAGACTGATAACCCCTTCGTTTCCAGTGGAACGTGGAACCCGATTAGTTGCCAGCAGAACCTTGGCAGATCCGGTCAGGGAAGCTCGAGGTGAGAGGTGATCTGAGGAAGAGGATCGCAGGATCACCCCCACCCCTTTGTTTCCAGTGGAACGTGATGATGATACACCCCCTTGGTGTATCACATTCAAAAGTGATGATGATAGTCATGTGTACCTCTGCAACTCAAAATATAAAAATTAATCGTTAAAGTACAGAGTGAAGAAAACAGGCAAAAAAAGAGTTAAAAGCAGAAATAAGTTTTTTTAAGGCCTAAATGACACAATTGAAACTTGTAGAACGTTGAAACCAGGTAGGATGGAGAGAGACCAGAACTGGATGAAATAACCGGGGAAGAGGAGAAAACCTGAAACGATAGAAAGTGGAGCAGGAGAAGGAAGGATAGGAGCAGAAAGGATCCAGGAGCTTCCCTAGTACGATCCTCTTACCACCGTACGTCTCAGTGGCTCTCATCATCCCTTGGGTCTCATCTCTCTGCTCCTTATCACTCTCGATTACCCCGATGCTCTTTACTCCTCTTCACCGATCTCTTCATCGACTGCACCTCTACATCGTTTTATAATCGACCTATATTCTCTTCTTTTACTGAAATAGACAATAATATCAGACCTAAGTCCAAACGATTCATTCTCAGAGAGCCGATAGCTCTTGGGACCCATATTAGACCTCTAAGTTCCTGTGGAAGATCGCTCTCGATTCTCTTCTCCTGCAATTCTCTCTTCTTCTTCCACGACGGACCGGATCAGTGAATCATGAAAAACTCGATTATCTGCCAGTATAATCAGAATCTAACGTAAAAACACGGTTTTATCCCCTCACCCACCATTCCCCTCCAACCTGCCCTCGCCCTTGCCCTCGTGGTCCCGAATATGTTCCAGTGGAAACAAAGGGGTCAGGGATTCCCCACCTCCTCCGGGAAGATAGAAAGAAGTAAAATACGCGGTATAGGAGTACGGGATGATCTCATGGAGAGCAACCATCTTAAACCCATCACTGTGACCGGTGCCGTCATCACCGTCTCATCGACCCGGAAGCCGGAGACCGATGCCAGCGGGAAGATCCTGATCGACCTCTTTTCGGCCGCCGGTATCGAGGTGACCCACTACGCCGTTATCCCCGACGACCTTGAGCGGATCCGTGCCGAGGTCCGGACGGCGCTTACGCGCGCAAACTGCGTCGTCGTCACCGGGGGGACCGGGCTCACACCGGACGATGTGACGATTGAGGCGGTCGCGCCGCTGCTTGAGAAGACGATCGACGGATTCGGCGAACTCTTCCGGCTCAAGAGTTACGAAGAGATCGGGACCTCCGCCATCCTCTCCCGGGCGATCGCCGGGGTCGTCGGCGGTCGGGCGGTCTTCTGCATCCCGGGCTCAACCAAGGCCGTCACGCTTGCTGCAAAGGAGATCATCATCCCCGAGATCCAGCATATCCTCTCTCACGCCGGGCCGACTCAGCGGTAGACGTCGAGGAGCGCCACCCGCTCGATGACCAGGTCGCGGAACCGGTCCTCGCCGACGACCGCGACCTCCTCGGGCGTGATATCGTAGAGGTCCGCAAGACGCGCCCGCTTCGCGGGATCGATCGTCTCCCAGTCCTCGTCGACAAACCGCACAAGACCGGCAAGTCGGTCGCGGACGCCCGATGCAGGGGGACAGACCGCGATGTAGAAGCGGTTCTCCCCCGGGTGGATCCCAAAGGACGAGGCCACATGGCACTGCCGCGTTCCCGCGGCGTAGAGGAGCGCCTCCATCTCGATCGAGTTCGCTATCGGGTCGCCCCGATTCCACGATCGCCAGGCATGCCGGAGCGCCGCTCTTACGTGCTCGCGCCCGGCCAGGCGGTCGGCGTCAAAGAGGATGATATGGGTTCCGCACTCGTCGGCGATCGTCCTGATCTCGTTTAAGAGTTTGAACTTATTCTCGATCGTAGCGACCGCCTGATAGATATCGCATGCTACTTCTGCCATTTTCTCGTTCACCCGAACCGGGAGAGGGTCGACTGCTCCTCGCTGATCTCCTGGATCTCTTCCCGCACGCCATCAAGCTGCTCAAAGACCTGAGCGGCGATCCCCTGCCCGAGGATCCTGGAAACCTTTTCCTGTCCTGCGGCGCGGAGCGCCTCGATCGAGTCGATGCCGTTGTCAAAGAGCCGGCGCGCCCTGACGCGCCCGATCCCGCGCAGCCTGATGAGGGGCAGGAGCTCTTTCTTGATACCGTGCTTGGTCCGGAGTTCCATCTCCTCGATGGGGCGGACGAGGTGCGGGGCAAAGAGCCCGGCGAGGTGCCGGCTCGCGTGGACCAGCCAGGCGACGCTCTCGACCATCCCGTAGACATCACCGGGACCGACGTTGTAGCGCCGGCAGATCTCGTCCTCGCCGATCTCGTTCACCCAGTCGGCGAGGAGGAGCGCGGTCTTGAGGCTCCGGTCGAACTCTTCGTCGGCGTCCCAGGGGATCTCCATCCAGAGATCGTCACGGTGGTCGGCGAGGAACCGGTCTAGGAGGTACATATCGTCCCGTCGAACGAAGAGCGTCGGCATATCCGGCGTCGAGCAGAGGAGGTGAAGGAGCCCAATATCGGTGT
This sequence comes from Methanoculleus thermophilus, assembly GCF_001571405.1. Taxonomy (NCBI): domain Archaea; kingdom Methanobacteriati; phylum Methanobacteriota; class Methanomicrobia; order Methanomicrobiales; family Methanomicrobiaceae; genus Methanoculleus; species Methanoculleus thermophilus. The sequence continues at coordinate 107,262 of NZ_BCNX01000008.1, forward strand.
AGTCCTTCTGATCCGCCATCGCCGTCACGATCACCTCCGCGCTCCTCGGATCGATGTAGAGTCGGGAGACGAGCGACCCGTACTCCGTCGGCTCGAGCCAGTCCCCCACCTCGGTGATCATCTCCGCCTCGCGCAGGAACTCAAGCACCCGGTGGACAACCCGCGAGAGCGCACGCTGGCTCTCGCCCTGGTGGGCGTAGAACGTCCCGTCCATGAACCCGAGCACCTCATCGCGCTCCCGGGCGAAGCCTGTCGCGATGAGCGAGAGGATGTGGGTGCAGAGGACCGCCTCGTTTGCGCACCGGCTCCGGACGTCCTCCGCCGGGGCCTCGATGTAGCAGTCGAAGAGCTCCTCGACCATCTCCTCCGACTTCGCGATCAGGACCGCCTCGCCGTAGGGGTCGAGGTGCGGCCGCCCGGCCCGCCCGGCCATCTGCCGGTACTCCCGGACCGGGATCGGGAGCATCCCCTCCCCGGCGCTGAACCGGAGGTAGTCGCGGATGATCACCCGCCTGGCGGGAAGGTTCAGGCCGGCCGCAAGGGTCGGTGTCGAGGCGATCACCTTGATCTCCCCCTCACGGAATCCGGCCTCAACAATCTGCCGCTCTTCCCGCGAGAGGCCGGCGTGATGGAACGCCGCGCCCTGCGCAACACAGGCCGCAAGAGTCTTTCCCATATCGGTCGCGGCGTTCGAGCGGATCCGATCCGCATATCCGGCGAGGACGGGGTTTGCGAGTTTCAAGCCCGAGGCCGCGCGTTTCGCGAACGCTTCGGCGTTCTTGCGGGAGCTGACAAAGACCAGGCACTGCCCTCCCTCCGCGACCGTGTCGAGGACGAGGTCCAGGTCCTCGTACTTGCTCTTTCGTTCGATCTGCCGGACGCGGTCGGCGAACTGGATGCTGTCCTGGAAGAAGACCCCCTCCCTGAGATCGACCGGCCGCCAGTCGCTCTCGATGAGTTCGGCGTCCAGCCACCCCGCAAGGTCGGCAGGGTTCCCGATCGTCGCCGAGAGACCGATGATCTGCATATCCGGGTTTCTGTGGCGGAGTTTCGTGATCACCATCTCAAGCGTCGCCCCCCGAGAGGGGTCGTCGATCAGGTGCGCCTCATCGACGACGAGGAGGGTGATGTCGGCAAGCCACGGCGTCCGGTTCCGCAGGAGCGAGTCCACCTTCTCGCTCGTCGCGACGATGATATCGTTTCGTCCGAGGTAGTCGTCCCTCCGGTCGAAGTCGCCGGTCGCGATCCCGATCCGGAGCCCTTTCCCCGAGAACTCCTGGAACTTCTCGCTCGCGAGCGCTCGCAGAGGAACGATGTAGAGGCACTTGCCGCCCCTCGCCACCTGATGGTGCATCGCCATCTCGGCGACCAGGGTCTTGCCGCTCGCGGTTGGGATGGAGATGAGGAGGTTCTTCCCCGAAAAAAGCCCCGCTTCGACGCACGCGGCCTGAGGCGGGTAGAGTTCGGTGATCCCGCGGCGAGCGTAACTGGCCGCGAGATCCGGCGGGATGGGGAGACCCGCTATCTCCATGTATACCCCTTCATTTCCACTGCAGACTCCATACTGCGCGTATTGTTATGGCCATGGACAGAACCGGCTCGCCCCGGCAATATCACGAATAATACTCCAGCATCTCCCGTTTGGCTTCCTTTTTCTTCCGATCGAGGAAAGCGTAGACATGTTCGTGAGGCACGCCCTGGATCAGCATCTCGATTGCTTTTCGTGCGATCTCGACATGATCGGGAAGACCGATGATCGCAACGGTCTTGCCCTGGACCGAGATCTCCGTGCCGGTCATATCCTCGATCTGGGCGCGGGATGTCCCTGCTTTTCCGATGATCCGGCCCCGGAGCCGCTCGAGCTGCCTACTCGACCCCGAGAGGTCGGCGAGGTCGAGGATATCGAGCATCATATCCTCGTCATCGAGGAGCCGGAACGCGCGTTCCGGCGAGAATCCACGGTTGATCGCGGAGATGACGTTTGTCGCCGTCATCACGTTCACGGGATCCTCCCCCTCGATCGTCACCAATCCTTCTTCGCTGTCGATCCGGAGAGATATCCCAATCTTCTCTTCGATCTCGCGCTTTGTGGACCCGCTCTTTCCGATGAGTACACCGATCCTCGCGGTTGAAATTTTCATCTCCTGTGTGGTCATGATTGCATCCCTTCTCCCGGTCTTGAAGGCTCCCGATATTCGGTCCCGGTGATCGCGCTGATGATCTCCTGTTCATCCAAGATATCGCAGTAGCGGGAGAAATATCGATTAAGGTTCTTGATATCCCGTATCAGGAACGCGGGCGCCCGTGGGTGATCCAGGGTGACCGCCTGTCCCATATCGATCAGGTAGGGTTTCTCGTGATAGAGGATATTGTATTCGGAGAGGTCGGCATGGACCAGGCGCGCATCCCGGTAGAGCCGTTCGATATAGTCGAGGATCTGTCGATACACCGCTCCGTAGTCCTCGATCTCGGCGTTCCGGAGTTGTGGATACGGTAATTCGTCCTCGCCGAGGAATCGCATCAAGAGGATGTTCCGGTCGAACGCGAGGGGCTCGGGGACTGGAATCCCCACCTCATACGCCCGGGCGAGGTTGCTGTACTCTTTCTTCGTCCAGGCGAAGATGATACCCTTCCGCGTCCCGCGGACGCTTGAGAACCGGCGGTCGCCCGCGAGATACTCGGTCATCGCCTTGAAGTTCGCGGTCTGGATGCGGTAGATCTTGATCGCGATCTCGTCTTCGTCGCGCTCGCCATAAAAGACGTTCGCCTCTTTTCCGGTGCTGATAGGCCCGCCGATGGCTGATATCAGTCTCTTATGGACGAGCTTGTAGAGTGCTATCAGGGTGACTTCGTCAAAGACATCGTCGCGTACCTTCACCGAATCGGCGTCTTTTATTCGGACACCCATCGCCTCTATCTCGCGGTCGAACCGTTCGTACTCGTCTTCGCGGGCCATGATCGGATCACCTGCTGCAGACGTAGTCGTGTACGGGAGCGAGGATATCGATGAGATGTTCGGCGGTTGCCGTCTTTAAGTCCAGGGGATGGATCTCGCCCGCAGCGTAGGCACGCTCCAAGTCCTCGTAGGTATCGAACTCCCGGTCCCCGCCGAACTTCGCGGGCCGGCGGATGGTGACCGTACCCGTCCGGGGGAAGATGTGGTAGCGCAGGATCTCAAGCACCGGGTTGTTCTCGATCTCGGGCGGGCAGAATGCCTTCTTCATCTTCCGCCTGATCTCCTCCTCAGATTCGGCGACGGATATGACGTTTCCTGCCGATGACGACATCTTCTTCCCGTCGAGGCCGTTGATGATCGGCGTGTGGATGCAGACCGGCGCCGGGTATCCGATTGAGGGAAGGTGTTCCCGCGCAAGCATGTGAATCTTTCGCTGGTCGATTCCGCCGACGGCGGCGTCCACCTGCAGGGTCGCGATATCGACCATCTGCATGATCGGATAGACCATCTGCGAGACCATCGGGTTCTCCATCTGCCGCCCGACCTCGTCCATGCTCCTCTTCGCCCGGTTGAGGGTGATTGCCTGGGAGAGTTTGAGGACAGAAAGCTCGTACTCCGGCGTAAGCTGGACGTCCGAACCGAGGACATACTTTGCGCCGCGCAGGCCGAGCCCCTCGAAGCAGAGGCGGTTGTATTCGGCGATCTCCCGGATCTCCTCCATGGTGCCCTTGCGGTTCAAGAAGGCGTGGAGATCGGCGATGAGCACGGTCACCTCGAACCCTGCCTGCTGCAAGTCCATCAACTTGTTCACCGTCACCATGTGGCCGAGGTGGATCTCACCGCTCGGCTCGTAGCCGGTGTAGACCCGTTTGACCGGGCGGTCAATGAGCGCACGCAGCTCCTCTTCGGTGACAACCTCAACGGTATTCCGGGTCACCAGTTCATACGGATCCATTAAAAATAGTGGGTTTGCCGGGGAGTTAATCCTTCTTCCTCCCCCGGTCCGGCCGTTCACCCGATCGCGACGAGACCGAGCGCTTTGTTCGTCATCCGGATGGACTCTTCCGGATCCTTCACGGTTCCCATCAGGGCGCGGATGCAGTCGATGTTCTCGGGGACGACGTCGGCCTCCTGGTGGATGGCCTGGAAGCAGTAGAACTCCTTTCCGTTCAGGACCGAGACCGACTCCTCAAAGACCCCGTTCTCCCAGAGGTCCGTCCGCGGCCGGCCGAGATCCTGGGTGTACTCCCGGAGCTGGGCGTTGCTCTTGATCCCGGTGGCCTTGCGGATGAGCCCAATCCGGCTGTGGTTCTCAAAGACCTTCAGCACCTCTTCGCGGGTGGTCTCCTTCTTTAGGTCCATCTGGATAGAGTGCATGTGCATGAACGTCGTCGGGACGATCATCGCGAGGGTGACGATATTGATGTGCGGGAGGACGGTGTTGACGTCCGGCCCGTGGTGGCTCGGGATGGTCGCCGGGTTGAGGACGATCGCGTCCACCGGCCCCCTCTTGACGTCATCGGGGTCCGCTGCCCGCCGGACCATCACCGCCCGGACCCGCTCGACGCCGAAGGCCTGGTCCATGGCGTGGATGATCCGGACGAGTCCGGTGGTGTTGCACGAGACGACCCGGGCGAACTGGTGCCCTTCGGCCTCTCTGTAGTTTGCGTGGGCATTGAACGAGAACCCGGCGACCTCGTGTTCCTCGCCGCCCTGGAAGATTGCCTTCTTGCCGAGACGCTCGTAGATCGGTCGGTTCTTCTCCCCGACACCCCCCGGTGTGGCATCAACGACGATATCGGCGGCCTTGATCATCGCCTCTACGTCGCCGGCGACCTCAAGACCGACCTTCTCGAATGCCGGCTTCTTTGAGAGGTCCGCGATATAGAGCGGGTAGCCGCGCTCTTTTGCGACGAACGCTTCAGCAGAGACGCTGGTCTTCGAAACCCCTATTACTTCCATATCGGGCTGAACGGCGACCGCATCGGCTACCCTTTTGCCGATGGTCCCAAATCCGTTGATTGCGACTTTGATCATGCATGTTGGAATACAGAACAAAAATTAATAAAGGTTGCTGGTTTGCAGATAGCGAGGATATTCTGGGCTCTTATCAAGATTAGAGGTTTCAAGTGGCCCATTATCATCACTATGCCGCGTAATCTCAAGAACTGGAAGATAATGTTATAAAGCCGAAGCGATCTTGCGCGAGGTGCGGCAGGTCTTATATTGGCTGGCGCCATCTGCATACCTATGGAGAAGCAGCCCATCATTGAGACCGATCGTCTCCTCCTGCGCCCATTCGACCTTGCGGATGCCGCCACGGTTCAACGGCTCTGCGGGGACCACGCCGTTGCCGCGACAACCCTCCTCCCCTACCCCTACCCGGAAGGCCTTGCCGAGATCTGGATCGCCTCCCTCTCCGAGGGCATCGAGCGCGGCGACGCCGCAGGCTTTGCCGTCACGCTTGCCCGTGAAAAGAGGCTGATCGGCGGTGTCCGGCTGCAGATCGATCCCGTCCACGTTCGCGGAGAACTCGGGTTCTGGATAGGGCGGTCATGCTGGGGCCGGGGGTATGCCACCGAGGCGGTCCGGGCGGTGATCGGCTACGGGTTCTCCGCTCTTGGCCTGCACCGGATCCATGCCATGCACTTCTCCAGGAACCCTGCCTCCGGGCGCGTGATGGAGAAATGCGGGATGGTGCACGAAGGGCGGCTCCGTGAGCATGTCAGAAAATGGGGTGTCTATGAGGACGTCGACGTCTGGGGGATCGTCTCCCCGTCGTTGGGGCCGGGATTGGTCGTATGAATGAACAGCCCGTCCTCATGACCGATCGTCTCCTCCTGCGGCCGTTCACCCTCAAGGACGCCCCGGTAGTCCGGCGCCTCGCCGGCGACTACGAGGTCGCGTCTCGCACACTTGATATACCATACCCCTACCCCGACGGGGCGGCGGAGGCCTGGATTGCCACCCACAAGTCTGAGTTTAGGAAAGGAAAGAGCGCCGTCTACGCCGTTACCCGGATCCGGGAAGGGGATCTTGTGGGCGCGGTTGGGCTTGTGGCGATCGACCGCCGTCACGGACGGGCTGAGCTCGGCTACTGGGTGGGGAGGCCCTACTGGGATCGGGGGTATGCCACCGAGGCGGCCCGGGCGGTGATTGAGTATGGGTTCTCCGCGCTCGGGCTGCACCGGGTCTACGCCATGCACCTCTCACGCAACCCTGCATCGGGGCGTGTGATGGAGAAGTGCGGGATGGTCCACGAGGCGCATCTTAGGGAGCATGGCCGGAGGGGGGAGGTCTATGAGGATATCGACGTCTGGGGGATCCTCCACGACGAGTGGCGGGTGCGTTGAACCGGGCGGTTCAACCTTCAAACCTCCGCTGTATGGGGAATTTATTAACCTCCCGATCGAGAGGAGAATGGGGAATGTGAATGGGGTTCGCCCCCACTCTATTGTTGACCCCGCCCCGGGGCTTTCGCCCGTGCTCAGTCAGACCTCCACCTAAATAGAGAGCCGGGCGGCTGCCTCTGCGGTGTAGAGCCTCTACCTCCTGACGAAGGCTGCGTAACCCCGAACTCCCCCCTCCCGGGTGACCGGAAGGATGAGAACCTCTTTTCCCTGGCGATCCAGCTGCCGTGCATAGGTGGCTGCAGCCTGCTGGGTTGCGTAGAGTCGGTCGGCGTAATACTCTTTCTCATCGATAACGCGGCGTTGCCGTATCTTGATCCAGTTTGCTTCCGGGCGCCGTTGCATACTCTTGATTGGAGCGAGGGGGCAATAGTTATTGTTAATCTCATCTCTCCTCACCGCCCCCTGCAGGTGGTCGGCCCAACCGCCCGCAACGTATTTCTGCTTTCGGTGCCCTTTTGGGCGCCGATATCATGACAGGAAGCGTCACCCGTACCATTACATACGGCCCAAAGAATCCGGGATTCTCAGCCCTCCTCTCGTTCATCTTCGCCGGACTCGGCCAGACGTATAACGGGCAGTTATCACGCGGTTTTCTCGTCCTTGCCGGAACACTGCTCGGAATTCTCGGTTTTGCCCCGGCTGGGGCTGCCATCTGGCTCTACGGTGCCTGCGACGCTTACATCACCGCACGGAAGATGAACGAAGGAAAGGTCCCCTACCGCGAAAGCAGCATCATTGCCGTCGTCCTCTTCGCCGCGATCTGGGTAGCCGGGCTTCTTCTCCTCTCTGCCGCCCCGGGGTAAGTATCATGGCGGTGACCCGGTCACCGCCCCGCTTCCTTCCGCTTCGCCCAGTAGGCCTCCGCCTCCCTCTCCATCTTCTCGAGCCGGTCGTAGTAGTCCGGGAACTCGTTTAGGTGCGCAAGTGCAATCTTTGCCGTCAGAAGAAGGTCGTCATCGGTGACGTTCGTCGCCGGATCATGGAGGCCGTGCTCAAGTTCCACGACCATCCCGCGTCGGAACTGGTCGACGTCGAACTCCTTCCATGTGATCCCGAGCTGCTCGCCCATCGCCTTTGCCTCGTCGGCGGTCACATCTCTTCGTGCCATATCCGTACCCTCATCGAACAGGATGGGGCCTTGAGGTCATGAGTCTGTCGGAGCTGGCGCTCCGGTGCGGGGCGGTGACGGTTCCCCGCCGGCTGTAGCCCCGGTCTCTCTTCCGGCTTTCACTCATGCTATTCGCCTCCAGCATCCACAACTCTTATCCATCCTCACCCCTCTACTCCTCCCCCATGCAGCGCCAGGCCGTCGAGTCTACCAACATCAAATCGGTCGGATACGACCCGGAAGACGAAGTTCTGGAGGTCGAGTTCCACAGCGGCGGGGTCTACCACTACGTCGGGGTGCCGGCCGAGGTCTATGAAGGGCTTCTCAATGCCCGGTCGAAGGGCCGGTACTTCGGCGATTTCATCCGGCTGCGCTATCCTTACGAGAAGGTTCGGTGATGGCAGGTCCCCCGTCGGCGGCACCCCGCCGCAACCGCTATCATCTTCGCCTGCCACAGACGCTCCCATGCCACAAGAGTCAGGTGTACGGTCTTTCGGCTACGACCCGACGACGAAGGCGCTTCTTGTCAACTGCGAGAACGGGAACTCTTACCGCTACGCCGGCGTGCCGAAAGAGGTCTATGACGATCTTCGCACGGCGGCATCAAAGGAACAGTTCATCCGCGAGTCCATAGAGGGCCGGTATCCCCGGGAGAAGTATCCCTGCATGGCGGTGGGGGAGGACGTCTGACCCCTGCTCACTCCTGCTCCGTTCGGAACTCCCTGAATGCCGAAAGGCTGCGCTGGCCTTCGGGGGTTTCCCTGAGGAACTTGAGGAAGAGCCGGAGGTGGTTCAGCGTCTCCGGGCTCACGTGGTGCTCGAACTGACATGCGTCGATCTCTGCGGTATCGCCGGCGACACCGAGGAGTTCCAGGAGGTCCGCAAACGTCCGATGCCTTCTCTGGAGTTCCCGGGCCATCTCCTCGCCTGCCGGGGTCAGCGTGGCGCCCGCATAGGACTCATAGACGATCAGCCCTTCCTGCTCCAGCTTCCGGAGCATCTCGGTCACCGACGGAGGTTTCACGTCGATCGCCTCCGCGATCCGCCCCGTCTGGGCGCGCCCCTCCTCCCTCACAAGGGAGCAGATGATCTCGATGTACTCTTCCTTGGTCTTTTGGCGCATCTTCCTCTCCTTAAAACCCAATCAGCACCAGCCGCAGCGCACCCCCGACGAGGAGCGCCGCCGTCAGCATCACGCCTGCGGCGGTGAGCATCCCCCGCATCCCCATCTCCCGCAGGAGGACGACGAACGCCGCGACGCACGGGAAGTAGATCGTGAGCATCGTCACCGCGATGACGAGCTGCTCGGGGGTCATCCCGAGGGGGACGAGCATCCCCACCGCGAGGTCCTTTCTGAGGAACCCGACCAGGAGGGCGGCGGTCGCCTCGGCAGGGAGCCCGAGCCAGGTCTGCATCACCGGGGCGAAGACGGCCGCGAGCAGGTCGAAGAACCCGACCGCGTAGAGGAGGTTGACGAGCAGGATGCCGATGAAGAGGTACGGGACCGCCTCCCTGATAAACCCGCGCACCCGCATCCAGGCCTTCATGCCGGTGGCCCGGGGATCCGGCATCCGGTAGGGCGGGATCTCTAAGAAGATCTCCGGGCACTGCCCCGGCACCATCCGGTCGAGGAGCAGGCCTACGGTGACGTAGACGAGCGCGAGGGTTCCAAAGACGATCGCCACGTAGCCCATTCCGAACGACCCGAGCACCCCGAAGACCATCGCGGTCTGGGCCATGCAGGGGACCGAGATCGAGACGAGGGTTATGGCGATGAACCGCTGCTTCTTCGTCTCCAGCACCCGGCTGGCCAGCACTCCGGGCACGTTGCACCCGAGCCCCAGGATGACCGGGACGATCCCGTAGCCGTGCAGGCCGAGCCGGTGGAAGAAGGTGTCGGCCAGCGTCGCGAGCCTGGGGAGGTAGCCGGTATCCTCGAGGATCGAGAGGACAATGTAGAAGGCCACGATGTAGGGGAGGATCATGGCGAACGGGACATACAGCCCCGTCGTCAGAAGCCCCATCGACTGCTCGTAGTCGATCCCGCCCTCAATGAACCGTCCGATCAGGATATCGTGCAGGAGGCCGGGACCGAGGAGGTCGCTCGCCTGCATGGCGATCGGGGTGTAGAGGTCGAAGAGCGGCTCGAAGACGAACGATATCAGCCCTTCCCCGATCCACCTGACCGCCAGAAACGCGGCGGCGATGACGGCTGCGGCGATCAGGCCTCCGGTCACCGGCTTGATGCTCGCCTCCGCGATCCGGTCGCCGAGGGTGGGGTGGCGGTGGGTGACCACCTGGACCGCCCCGGTGATCCGGCCGACCGTCGCCCACCGCTCCTCCTCGCTCATGGGCCGGACCGTCCCCGAGGGGCGGGCCTCGCGGAACCGCTCGACGAGTTCCCGTATCCCCTCCCCGAAGAGGCCCACGGTCGGGACGACCGGCACCCCGAGGAGCCGCTCAAGTTCGGCGGCGTCGATCGCGATCCCCCGGTGCTTCGCCTCGTCCTGGAGGTTGAGCGCAACGACTGCGGAGACCCCGCGTTCCAGGAGTTCAAGGGTCAGGTAGAGGTTCCGCTCCAGGTTGGTTGCATCGATGACGTTGACGACGAGGTCCGCCTGATCAAGGACTACGGCAGCGACCTCTTCTGCGGGGTTTGAGGGGGAGAGGGAGTAGGTGCCGGGCGCGTCGATCACCTCGGCAGGCCCGGTCGGGGTCTGCATCTCCCCGCGGGAGACGTCGACGGTGGTCCCGGGGTAGTTCGAGGCGATGACCCGGGTGCCCGTCAGCCGCGAGAAGATCCCGCTCTTTCCGACGTTCGGGTTGCCCATCAGGACGATCGTCTTCATAGGGTAACCTCCACGCCGACCCGCCGGGCCATCCCGCGGCCGAGTGTTATCTGCCGTCCGTCCACATCGACCACAACCGGGCCGCCGAGGGGGTGGCGGGCGACGACGGTGAGGGTCTTGCCTTCCCTGATACCGATGGTTCTGAGTTTCCGGATAAAGCTCGGAGTTCCGACAAACCGGGTGACGGTCCCCTGCGTGCCCGGTTCTAAATCAAGCAGCATCTCTTCCATGGCGATCATTTTAGGTTTCCCTAATTTAGGTATGCCTAAATGTTGGCACAGGGGGTTGATATACCTTGCTCCGGCACGGAAGCGTAGGTTTATGCCCGGGCTCCGCGTAATTCGAGGAGAACGAGAGGTGACTCATATGACGACCGTGATTGCCGTTGACCTCGGCGCGACCAACCTCCGCGCCGCCCTGGTGGGTCCCGATGCGACCGTTCTCGCCCATGATGCCGTTCCGACCCCGACCGCGGGGTCCGGCGGGGAGGTGGTCACCGCCGCGATCATGGCAGAGGTGGAGGCGCTCCTTGCCCTGCCCGAAGGGCGCGACGTCACGGCGATCGGGGTCGCGTCGGCCGGGCCCCTGGACCTCGGCCGCGGGTGGGTCGTACACTCCCCGAACATGGCATTTCCGGTCGTGGAGATCACCGGCCCGCTCCGGGAGCGGTTCGGGTTGCCGGTCGCGCTCATCAACGACGCCCGGGCCGGCGTCCTCGGCGAGCGGTGGGCAGGCGCCGCCCGCGGCTCCGACAACGTCGTCTACGTCACCCTCTCGACCGGGATCGGGGGCGGTGCGGTGGTGAACGGCCGCCTTCTTCTCGGGATGACTGGAAATGCCGCCGAGATCGGGCACATCACGGTCGATACCCGCTACAACCTCGTCTGCGGGTGCGGCTATACAGGTCACTGGGAGGCCTACGCCTCTGCAAAGAACATCCCGCAGTTCTTTGCGGCGTGGCGAAAGGAGGCGGCTCCCGGCCCGGTCGCCTTCGACGCCTCCTCTAGTCAGGCGATCTTTGCGGCGGCCGGCGAGGGGGACCCGGTCGCCCTCGCCTTCATGGAGGCGCTCGGGGAGATGAACGCCAGGGGAATCTCAAGCGTCATCGTCGCCTACAACCCCGAGGTGCTCGTCCTCGACGGACCACTCGCCCGTTACCACGCAGATATCCTGATCCCGCACATGGAACCCCACATCGACCGCTACCTCGCCCTTCCCCGGATCGTCGTCTCCGAACTCGATGGACGGGCGCCGCTCCTCGGCGCGGCGGTCTATGCACTCGAAACGCTGCGACGGGAGGATCAAAAGCCATGATCGAGATCTATCCGAATCTTTATGTCGGGACGCAGGAGGACTACGAGGTCATGGTGGAGGCTCACGAGACCTGGTGCGTGGTCCACGCCTGCCGGAGCCCCTACCACTGTCTCGCGGTCACGTACTCGCCGATCGCAACGGTGCCGCCGGACCACCCCGAGTACCTGGTTGCCCGGCGGGGGAACCGGCTGATGCTCAACCTGGTTGATGCCCGCGACCCCGCCGATATCCCCAAAGAGGCGATCGACGCAGCCCTTCGGTTCATCGATGGGTGTCTTGGCAAAGGCCGGCAGGTGCTGGTCCACTGCGGCTTTGGGGTCTCCCGCTCGGCGGCGATCGGACTTCTGTACCTTGCGGCCTACACCGACCTCCTGCCGACGGGGAGCCTTGCCGAGGCCGAGGAGGCCTATCGCCGGATATACCCGCCCTACAAACCCGGCCGGGGGATGCGGGGGTTCCTTGAGGCGCATTGGGACGAGTATACGAAGAGACGGGTGGCGGCGTGAGTGCAAAACCCCTCGGCGCCGCCGTGATCGAGGTCCGGCGGTCGCGGTTCTACGCGCATCTCTACCGGATCGAGGAGCCCGGGGATATCGCGCAGGTTCTTGCCGGCCACCACGAGGCCTATCGGAAGGCCGCTCACCACTGCGCCGCCTGGCGGTGCGGCACCGTCGAGGAGTTTCGGAGCGACGGTGAGGTCGGCCGGCCGGGGAGGATCCTCCTCGATCTCCTCCGGCGGCACGCCCTCGAGAGCCACGCGCTGGTCGTCTCGAGGATCTTCGGCGGAGTGCTCCTCGGCCCCGGGAACGTCGGGAGGGCGTTCCGCGACGCCGGGGAGGCCGCGATCCGCGAGGCCGGGCTCACCCGGTGACGGGAGTCCGCCTCTGTATGATCGAGCCACCGTCCGGGAGTGGTTGTTGAGGTGGGGGCGACTTTGGCAGCTCCGTGAGATCCCCCTTAGAGAACGGATCGTTATTGTGCTGGTTGTTGTGCTTAAGAATCAAAGATGGTTGCTATATGTGAGCAGCCACACAGCCAGGAGTAAGGCAGACCAGTTTAAAACCATTTATCCAGCGTTTGGTTTTGGTGTTTTGGTTCGACATTTTTTGGAGGATAATATAGTCCTATTATCAACCATGTGGGCTGAAGTGAATGCATACCAACGACAAAATAGAGATCTCTCTCGTTTATCATCCAAGTGTAAAACTTTTCATATAACTTTTCCCACAGAATCTGGATGTCTCCATACTCTCGGCCCCATCTACGATATGCCTCCAATAGCTCCCAATCTTCGCATAAAATGTCATGATAACTATTCGAGCAGGTTAAGCAATTGTCAGAGCACTTAAAATGATATGCAAATGGGTATGGAATTTTTTGGATTATGGGGGTTTTTGATCCATCAAGTCCTTGCCGATATTGGTTTGGATCTATGTAGATTTCAAGTTCTCGCCGGCTATAAAATTTTAGAATTTCTTTAGGTCTAATCAATCCAAGCGAGGTCTTATCTTCCTTGTATTTGTAATCTAATTGACTTAGAGAAAGATCAACTTTATCGAGAAGTAGTTTGTTGCGTTTATCCCAAATTTTGTTGTTGGATGTGCCACTTAAACTACGATCTATAATAGTAATATCTGAACCTTCTTTGACTTTGTAACTCTCTTTTCTCCGGAGTTTTTCGGACTTTGCTTTCTGGCAGGTGACTTCCACAAGATCGAACTTATGAATCTTATTACTTCCAATATAATGTTTAGTTGGAATGGGATACAGCCGGATCCAATCCCCTTCTTCAGTAATTCCGGCTGTACAAGCGACCTCACTTCGAGATTTTCGGCTGTATTCAGGGTAGGTTTTTACTATAATCCAGACACGTTTTTTCTCCCAGCTCACAAGTCAACAATCTCCCACCCCTCCTTGCGTAATCGGTCTGCAATGACTCCTCTATGGCAGTGGCTGGCGTTTTTTTCAAAGCACATCAGGGCAATTTTTTCTTGACCCCCTAGAGCCTTTATTTTTTCGATCAGGTCCCCTTTATATTCAAGTTCGGAAGAATATTGTTTAAACAACTCCTGATATCCATTTTGGGTAATATCCCGTCTTCGACTTGATTCTATTCCAAGTTCGGGGATGTGAACGTACTTGATACAAAAGTTCTGTAAATTCCTTGATAATGCCTCTTTTGAGTATCCGTACTTTCTGCTGAACGCATTTCTCCTTACATCCACAAGTAAGGTAACGCGATTGGCGATCAGTGTCTGGAAGAATTGATCGATGTCTTTCCCCTCATACCCTATTGTTGTAATGCCCTTCTCTTCGGAAATTTGCTCCTTTTTTGGCTTCAATTTACTGAATATTGTATATTCCGGGAAATGATCATAGACATAGTCAATAATATCCATGTCTGTAGAAGCCTGAAATTTTTGAGCATATGACGAGATAATCTCCTGCAAAAAGAAATCCGGCTTCGGAAATACGGTGTCGAGAATCTGGACATTTTCATCTATTAATATGCTACCTGATTTTTCGAGATTAAACAGATCCCTATATAGTTGAAATGAGAAGGGGCCATACTTGTACGGAACGAAATTGTATAAGCTTCGCTCTTGTGAGATCAAGAACATCAACTTGACCAACTTCATTTTTGAAATCTTTCCATAACGAGCAATCAGAAAAAGAACTGCTCGTTGACTTTTATTTATCATCCTCGATAATCACCTGGTGACACATATATTATTAAGGTTTAGGTACGTGGGTTGAAAGTATTTGTTGTGCTTCCCGCAAACATATCGAGCATCTCCTTGGATGCTGCTCATCGTGATCAGGACCAATGTCTGTGATTGGTCGCCTTCTGTGTGTCCCACAAGACGGGTGTCACCCGGTGACGGGAGTCCGCCTGCCGGCAGGGAGGACGGCGGCGATGGGCGCGAAGGCGGCGGCACGGGCGAGGACTGCCCGGAGTGCCGCGGCCGGGACAGTGTAGCGCTCCCCGGTGACGAGTTCAACGACGATCGCCGCTCCCGACCGAGACCGCTCCGCGCGGCCGACCGTGCCCCCGAGGACCATCCCCCAATCATCGCGGAGCGGTCCGACCCGGGCAGGGCGCCGGCCGTCGAGCGCCTGCCGGAGTTCCCCGACCCTGACCCCGAACCGCCGGCCGTGGAGCACGACCTCGACGATCCGGCAGGTTCTCCCCTCTTCATCGACTGCGGCGCACCTGCACCTCTGGAGGTAGCCTGCTCTTTTCAGCATACCCGGGAGTCTCCCGCACCTGACTAAAACCCGCGCCGTGCGCGGGGTGAAAGTGTCAATACCCCGGCATCTCCCACGCCCGCCACCTCGTCCGCCCGCGGGCGATGAGGAGCGCCGCCGGCAGGACGAGGAGGAGGCTTAAAAACCCGTACGCGGGGTTGAGGAGCGACGCGAAGATCAGGAGAAGGAGCGCCGGGCTCGTCGCGAGGACGTAGCGGAGGAAGACCCCGGCATGGTAGAGCATGACGTTCGGGTAGAGGCCGGTGAGGTAGACGGTCACTGCCAGGGTGTAGGCAGAGACCGAGAGGAAGGTCGCGAGGGCCGGGAGGAACGACCCCGCCCCGCCGGCGGAGGTCGCCGCCGCAAGCACGAGGACCGCGAGCGGGAGGAGATTTGCGAGGGCGTAACTCTTCAGTTTGGCGTCGATCACCCCGGCGACCTCCACCGGCAGGAAGGCGTAGGCCGAGAAGGAGTCGAACTCCGTCAGCCAGTTGTAGATGGTGGCCGATATCACACCGAGGAGGACCGCAAAGACGACCAGGGGGTCGATCCCCGGGATGAACCGGATCAGGATCCGGAGGCAGACCCAGATCAACCCGAGCGGGAGGAGGAAGGAGAAGATCACCTTCCCGGCGCCGCCTTCGCTCCGGAGGAGGTCGAGGGCGTCTTTGGCGATGAAGTGCGCGCTCCCGAGGCGGCGGAGCCTCCCGGCGATGGGGTCGAGGCTGTTTCTAAACCGCTTCGTCCGGTCCGGGTAGTCGACGGTGACGAGGAGGACCGAGGCGGCGGCCGGGACCAGGATGAGGAGGAGCGCGAGCACGAGCGGTCGGGGGGCCGGGTCGAGGAGGAAGGCGTATGGGGGGAAGACGGGGATGCCGGAATGTGAGACCGCAATCCCGGATACCGCGAGCACTGCGGCCGCTCCTATGAGGAGCCGGACGGAGCGTGCGTAGAGGGTCGAGAGGAGGCAGACGGCGGAGAGCCCCATGAGGAAGGCGAGCGTGAGCGAGACGAACGCGAGGAGGCCCAACATCGGGTCAAGGGAGACGAACGGCGTTGCTGCGGTAAACCCCGCCGCGAAGGGGAGGACGTAGAGCAGGATGTAGTAGACGGTATCTTTTGCGAAAAAGGCGGCAAATATCCGCCGCTCCGATACCGGGAGGCTCCGGGAGGCGTAGGCGATCAGGCTTGCCTGCCCGAACCGGCGGTTCATGAACTCCCGGCCCATAAGCCCGAACGACCCGACCATCACGCCCATGAGGAGGAAGAGGACCAGCGCCAGGAGGGCTGCCGTTTGGTGCGGGAGGACGTCCGAGAAGACCGGGAGGGTGAGCGACCCGAGGAAGGCGAACGTGGCGACCACCACCGGGAAGAGGGCAAACCCCCGGCTCCCAAAGACCGTCGAGTGCATCCGCCACTCCTCCTTCATCATTGTAAAGAAGAGGTCAGGCACCGGCATCGCCCCGCACCAGGTCGAGGAAGAAACGTTCAAGGCTGCGGCCGGACCCGGCAAGGTCCTCGGTCCGGCCGCAGGAGAGGAGCCTGCCGTTATGGATGACCCCGATCCGGTCGCAGATCTCGGCGGCGATCTCGAGGATGTGGGTGGAGAGGAAGACGGTCCCGCCGTCCTGGACGTAGTCCTCCAGGAAGTCCTTGACCGTCCGCTGCACGATCGGGTCCAGGTTGATCAGCGGTTCGTCGATGAGGGCGAGCCGGGGCCGGTGGAGGAAGGCCTGCGCAAACATCAGTTTCTGCCGGGTGCCCCGCGAGAGGTCTTTGCAGAGGACGTTGCGCTTCTCTCCGAACTCCAGCAGGTCAAACCAGTGGTCGCACCGCTCCTCGACGGCGTCAAGGTTGCGGATGCGGGCCACGAAGTGGAGGTACTCCTCGGCGGTGAGGAAACTCGGCGGGGTCTCCTGCTCGGGGATGATCCCGACGAGTCTGCGGACCGCGATGGGATCGTCGGCCACATCGAGCCCCATCACCCGGGCCGATCCCGCGGTCGGCCGGACCTGTCCGGTCAGCATCCGGATCATCGTCGTCTTGCCCGAGCCGTTCGGACCGAGCAGGCCGAAGAGTTCCCCTTCCGCGACCGAGAACGATACCCTGTTCACCGCGGTGACGCTGCCGTAGTCCTTCGTGAGGTCGACCGCCTCGATCATCTGCCGCATTGTAGTCATGCTCCTCCGGGTCTTTGGTGGATGAACATCGGCACAAGGCCAGTATAATACCTTTCGATCTATTTCGGCTGAACTGCGTGTGACTTAACAAAAACTTTCTGAACGCTTCCGGTTTTATCCCGGAAGGAACCTCGCTACTGTCCGAATATTGCCGGCGACGGAGAGAGGCGCAGGTTCTGCTCCCTGCAGGCCCGGGCCGCCCGGTAGCAGATATTAATATCTACTCTGATTGTTTACCACATCCTCATGGACGAACAGGAACGGTATGCGCGTGCAAAGGAGTATGTCGAGGGGCTGCAGGGCTTCTATGTGCACCTTGCCGCCTACATCATCGTCAACGTCCTCCTCTTCGCCTTCAACATCCTGACCGATCCCGGGGGCCTCTGGTTCTACTGGGTGACCATCTTCTGGGGCGTGGGCCTGGCGCTGCACGCGATCGGCGTCTTTGCCGGGGACCGGGTCTTTGGCAGGGCGTGGGGAAGAGCGAACGATCCGCGAGATCATGGAGCGCGATCGGCGGCGGTGATCCGCCCCTCCGACAGAAGCACTTATCAGGTGCGACAGGTAATGCCCCGGCACGATGAAGACGGAGATACCCTACGACCGATTCGCCCATGTCCCGGAGCGAATCTTCGGACTGGTCGACCTCGCGTACAACCTCTGGTGGAGCTGGCATTCCTCGGCGAGCGTCCTTTTTAAGCAGCTGAACCGGGAGGAGTGGAAGATGAGCCGCCACAACCCGGTCAGGATGCTCCAGGACACACCACCCCGGTACTTCGAGCGTGCGGCAACGAATCCAGAATTTCTCCGCCGTTACGATATCATCATGCACCGGTTCCGGCAGTACATGGAGCCGAGGACGAGCTGGTTTGCGCAGCACTACCCCGGCCGGGTGCCGCTGACGATCGCCTACCTCTCAAGCGAATTTGGAGTGCACCACTCACTTCCGTTCTACGCGGGGGGGCTTGGCGTCCTCGCCGGGGATCACATCAAAGCAGCGAGCGATCTCGGCGTGCCGACGGTCGCTGTCGGGTTCATGTATGCCGAGGGTTATCTTCACCAGCATATCGAGGCGAACGGGTGGCAGAAGAACGTCGCCGAGATCCTGGATCGCGATGCCGCCCCGGTCCTCCGGGTTCTCGACGATAACGGCCGCCAGCTCGTGGTCCAGGTCCCTCTGCTCGACCCTCCCATCCACGTTGCGGTCTGGAAGGTGCAGGTGGGGCGTGTCCCTCTCTACCTCCTCGATACCCATATCGATGAGAACCTTCCCGAGAACCGGAGCATCTCCCACCGCCTTTACCTAAAGGAGATCGAGAGCCGGCTGCGGCAGGAGGTGGTGCTCGGCATCGGGGGGCGGAAGGTCATTCATACCCTCGGGATCGACTACTCGGCGATGCACCTAAACGAGGGCCATTCCGCGTTCGCTCTGCTTGAGCGGCTCAGGGAGCGGATCGTCGCCGGGATGTCGTTTGAGGAGGCGCGCGAGCAGGTCCGGGGCACCTCGATCTTCACCACCCACACCCCTGTCCCCGCCGCTCACGACGTCTTCCCCGAGGACCTGATGTCGAAGTACTTCCGCAATTACTGCTCCTCGCTCGGTCTTACCTGGGACGAGTTCATGGCCCTCGGGGAGGACCCGCATAACCCGGGCGCCGGATTCAACATGACCGCGTTTGCGTTCCGAATGAGCCGCTTCCATAACGGCGTCTCTAAAAAACACGGCGAGGTTGCCCGGGAGATGTGGCAACCCCTCTGGCCCGAGCACCCGGTCGAGAAGGTGCCGATCGACTATGTCACAAACGGTGTGCACGTGCCCACGTGGCTGAACCACCGGATCGAGTGGCTCATCGACCGGTACATGGATCCGATTCACCCGGACTGGCGGGAGGACTACGATAATCCGACCATATGGGAGGTGATCGATGAGATCCCGGACGAAGAACTCTGGCGTGAGCACCAGTGGCTGAAGATGAAACTCTTTGCCCGAATCCGGGAGCGGAAACGTCTCAAGTGGGCGGGGCACCGTGATGAGCCTGCAAACCTCGCCGCCGAGGGGCTCATGCTCGACACCTCGGCGCTGACGATCGGGTTTGCCCGCCGGTTTGCCGAGTACAAGCGGGCGGACCTGATCTTCCAGGACCTGGACCGGCTCGACCGGATCGTGAACAACCGCTGGAGACCCGTGCAGTTCATCTTCGCCGGGAAGGCCCATCCGGCCGACGAGCGGGGCAAGCAGATCCTGCAGAGGATCTACCTGTATGCCCAGGATCCCCGGTTCGGCGGCCGAATCGCGTTCGTCGAGGATTACGACGAGCAACTTGCCCACTACATGGTCCACGGGGTTGATGTCTGGATGAACACCCCCGTCCCGCTCATGGAGGCGAGCGGCACGAGCGGCATGAAGGCGGGGATGAACGGGGTCTTAAACCTCTCGGTTCTCGACGGCTGGTGGATCGAAGGTTACAACGGGAGGAACGGCTGGGCCATCGAGGGCCGCCCCGCCACGATGGAGGGGATCGAGCCCGATGCGGAGATGCTTTACGACCTCATCGAGAACGAGATCGCACCGCTCTACTACTCGCGAACAATGGACGACATCCCGCATAAGTGGGTTCGGATGATGAAGGAGTCGATAAAGAGTATTGCGCCGCAGTACAGTTCCATCCGGATGCTCAAGGAGTATATCACCAGGTACTACCCTTCGGTCTGCACGTATGCAACCGGATCCGGGAGGCAGATGGCCGGGCTCGAGGAGGTCTGCCTTCCCCGGTGACCCGGGATGCCCCCGACTTCAACTGGGAATCACGCAGGTGTATGGGGGTAACAGGGATTCCTGCAATAAAAGGCACCTCACGCGGCGGAAGACGACTACCCGGCGATCCACGACATGGCCCGCGTGCGTTCGGCCATGAGAACGAGGCGTGGCTGGTTGATCCCCTTTTGGCGTCACCGGAGTTCGTCCCGCCCCTCTTCTTGGTCGCGGAGGCGGAGGAATGATGCGGCCTGCTGGTGGGAAGGCGCCACGTTGTCGGGGATGTTCGAATCTAAATATAATACTGAATATTAATTTTTTCGGAATTAATATTCGACTGATAGAAACCGTTAACGTTTTTTAACAGACGAGATCAAATATCTCTACCTGAGGCCAACGTTTAAGGTTTTGATATGGAGTTAAAGGACGTTCTCCCCGTCCTCGCGGGCGGGATCGTGATCCTGGTCATTGCCCTCGTAGTCAAGCCCATGCTTCTAGGGGAGCCGATCGGCTTGGGCTCCCGTGAAACGGTACCTCTCCCGGAACTGCCTGAATATCGCCCGCCCACGCCGGTAGCGACCGCGACGCCCCTGCCGGACGACGGCGAGGTCTATACCCGGAGTTTCCGCTGGACGTCGATCGACGGCGGTGTCCATACGACAGAGATCAGTGTTCCAAAAGCGCTCTTCCATGAGCACCGGGAGACGCCGCGCTATGCCGATCATCTCTACTGGGGCCGGTACGCCCTCGAGGATGCTGACCGGCCGGTCCTTGAGGACCTCGCCCGGCAGATTGCGCCTCCGGTCGACAACCCGGACAAGGAGTACTTCCGGCTGATGAATCTCATCTTCTTCGTCCAGCAGATCCCCTACGATGCGGACGGGAACACGACATCCTATATCGAAGGCACCCTCCCCCCACACACCCTGTCCGTGAAAGGCAGTATCGAATACCCCAAGTATCCCGTCGAGACCCTCGTCGACGGGAGGGGGGACTGCGAGGATGCGGCTATCCTGATGGCCGGGCTCCTCGACGTTCTTGGCTATGATACGGTGCTGCTTGAGTACTCGGATCACATGGCTCTCGGCATCCGGATGGATGCGTTCAACCCCTACTATGCGAAATACTTGCCGAGGTACTTCACACACGAAGGAAAGCGCTACTATTACGTCGAAGGGACGGATTTCGAGTGGAATTACGTCTCACGCTACAGTACTGCGCGCTGGGGGAAGCCGCTCGCCATCGGCGACACCCAGGATGCCTCGATCGCGAGTGTGAGATCCGAGAACCCGCGGATCATCCCCATCTGCTACATCCCCACGCCTGAGGAGTACCAGATCTATCCGGTCCGGCTGCCGAAAGGAGGAGCGTGAGAGCCGTGGACCTGAAGATTCCTGCCCTTCAAGATCTTAAAATCCCTCGCCTCCAGGACCTTAAGGTCCCCGGTCTCCAGAACATTAAGGTCCCCAGCCTCTCAAAGATCGCCGCCGGCCTGAGGAAAGTACTTGTTGCTGTGTGGGTGGTGGTTGCTCTTATAGCAATTGCCTTCGTCGGATGGACGCTTATTCATGACTACAATGAAGACCGAGAGGTTGCAATCTTCGCCGGCCATGTGGCGGCTTCGGAGGCCGATCTCTCTTTAATCCATGAGAAGATCTCGGCCCATATGCAATCCCGCAATACCTCAATCGCCGAGGCTGATGCCTATACGCAGGAGTTTGCAGCCATCGCAGAGTATGGCAGGGCCGTCACGGCCTACCACCGGCAGGTCATCAGTGCGGATAGTCTTCCGAAAGAGTACGCCGGGGTGCAGTCCGCTTACATCCGGGCGCTCGACAACCTGAACCGCGCGTTTTCACTCTGGTCGTCGGCTGCCACCGCCTACGATCTCAAGGAGTACACGGTGGCTGACAGAAACCTCGCCGAGGCTGACCAGGCGTGGCGGGAGTACATCGTCGCGGTCATGGACTATAATCGTGAACTCCGTGCCGCGGAAGGGGCGGGGAGGGTTCCCCCCGCCTAAACGAGATACTTTGTCGGGACGTAGACGGTGATCTTAAACGATCGTACCGCCTCCGTGTGAATGACAAAGCGGTAGTCCTTGTATCCTTCCTTGATGAAGAACCGTTGGTCCTTCTCGATAAATTCCCTGGAAGTGGTGGAGTTTAGGAACGGGAATTCGTTCCTTGTGTATCTGATGCTCTCGATGATATGGTTTGGGTCCTCTGGATCTTGGATCTGCACCGTGATCAGGGGGAAGTCGTCTATCGGCACCGCGCTCACGTTGACTGCCCAGTAAGGGAAGGGGATGTGGTAAGCCTCGGTGATGAAGTCCCGTGGGGTGAAGGAGAGATCCGAGGCGGCCACCACTGCGTACTCGGTCATGCCTTCAGAGATCCGGATATCGTCGGGCTGCTTCGTCGTCGCGATCGTGGGTGTCGGGGTCGGGGTGTGGTAGATCCACGGGTCGAGGAACTCCACTCTCAGCGGCCCTTTATCGCGGGACGGGACGGGCGGCGTGGGGGCCGGATGGCCTGCCACCGCCGCCTCCACCTCGGTCGGCACAGGCAACGGGGTTGGGGAGAGCGACTGGATATCTGCTTCGGTACTCTCCGTCTCCGTGCAGCCTCCGGCGATCGTAGCGGCCGCAAGGAGAATCAGGAGCAGGATGTGGAGCCTTTGCATAGTTATCTCTTTTTGGGAGAGCCTATTAGTAGTTACTCATTTATCCGGCCAGCGGCGAATCAAAAAGGGTGTGGTTTCAAGGGGGACTGCTTCATGTCCCCTCGAAGGCTTCCATAGTATGGTCTTCGAACTGCCTGCCGAAGCGCTCAAACGCCCTCTCCACCTCGGCGATGCCGGCCGGGTCTCCCAGTTTCAGCAGGGCCGCGGCGGTCAGGGCCCGGCAGCACTCGGACTTGCTGGTCTGGAGGGTCTCGACCAGCGGGCTGACCGCCCGAGGGTCACCGATCTCGGCAAGCGCCCAGATTGCGGGGTTCTTGATCTCGTCGTCCGTGACGAGCACAACCCCGACGAGTTGCTCGACCGCTTCAGCGCCGAGGCGCGCGAGCGCCATCGCAACGGTCCAGCGTGCGTTGCTCTCGGTGGAGAGAAGGGTCTGAACCAACGGTCCAACCGCCGGAGCCCCGATCTCCCCGAGGTCGGCAATGGCCTTCAGGCTGGTGTAGGTGTCGGCGTTCAGCATGACCTGTATCAACTCCCGGACCCGTGTTGCGTCTTTTGCCTCTCTCTTCTCGATGGTCTTCTGCATCTCTGCACCTCCTGTGCGAATGCTGGATGTTCCGGGGTTAAAATAAGCCTTTACAAACCAGAATCGCCGTACAGTGCTGCGCAACGGCTCTGCCGGGCATAGGTTTATGTGTCCTCTCCGGGGCGGTCGGCCCCGTCGCCTGGAGCACCTGGTGGTGCTCCAGTTCTTTTCCTGGCGAAACGTCGCTTTCATCTACCTGGCAGTAACTGCCGCCATCATGCCGATCACCTTACCGTCGTTGCTGACGATCGGCGTCCCGAGGAGGTCGGTCCGGAACGCCTCACCATCGCTCCGGATGCCTGTCTGCTCGCCTTGACAGGACCCGCCGTCGAGGACTGTCCGAACGATATCTTGGAGTTCGTCGGACCGCTCCCAGAACCGGGAGAAGTGTGACCCCTGCACCTCCTCTGCGGTCGGGTAACCCCAGAGGGCGAGGTATGCGGCGTTCGCATAGGTCACCACCCCGTCCGGGTCGAGGAGGGCGACCGCCCGCTGGGTGCAGGCGATCGCACGGTCTTTGATGAGGAGTTCCTGTTCCCGCCGTCGCAGGTCGGCGATATCCGCAAGAAGGATGCGGTAGGTCTGCACCTCTTCGGTGATGTCCTCGCAGGTAACATATTCCGTCCCGTCAGGGAGCGTGACGGCACGCGAAAGGATCGTCTTCTTCTGTCCGTCCCTGGATCGGATGACGAATGTCCGGGGGCGAATCCGGCCTGGAGCCGATCGTTTGAGGTCCGATTGCCAGGCCCTGATGGCCTCCAGCCGGTCGTTGTCGTCAGGGAAGATCCGGCGGCTCCACTCGATGGCCGTGGTTTTGCTCTCCGGCTCGTAGCCGAATATCTCCCAAAACCTCCGGTTTGTGTAGGTAAACCGGCCATCCTGGTCGATGAGCGCGACCCCGAAGGGGGACGAATCGATCATGCCCCGGAACCGCGCCTCGCTCTGCCGGAGGTGCTCGGCGGCCTCGCGCCGCGCAAGGGATATGGAAGCCTGCCGGACGAACGACTCCACCGTCTCCCGGTTCTCAAGTCCCTTTCCCGGGGAGAGAAAGACCCCGGCCATGCCGAAGACCTCATCGCGCCAGACCAGCCCCATGACCCAGAGCGTCTGGATATCGAACCGGGCAAGGATCGCCTCGCAGACCTCTCTTGGGATCGCCTCAAAGCAGAGGTCGTAGAGCGACCACGAGGAGGGTTCGGGACGGAGGACGAACTCCTGTATGCCGCGCACCGAGTGGGGGGTCTGGTTGTATGGGGGATCAAAGATCCGGCCGATCGGGAGGGAGAGGCCGACGGGGCCCTCTCCCAGGAGTTCCGTAAGCCCCTCCCGGAACCCCTCGCCAGCGAGATCCCGGATGATGAACTGCCGGTCGGCCGCATCGTAGGAGAAGATGTAGGCATACGCACCCGGCACGAGTTCCGCAAGCCCTTCGGCGATGTAGCGGTAGATATCCTCCACCGGCTGGAGGTCGACGAGGTCGATCGCCGTCCGGGCGAGGAACGCCATGTTCTGGGTATAGCGCTTCCGGTCGGTGATATCCTCGAGGACTATCGTGCACCCCTTCGTCCCGTCCTCGAACGTCGTCGGGATCGCCTGCATCTGATAGAAGGCCTCCCTGCCGTTCTCGTGCCGGTAGCGGATATCGGTGATCACCTGCTCCCGTTCGAGGCTTTCGACAACCGCAAGGGCTTGTGGGGACGAGACGATGGGGAGGTTGGCCTCACGTAGGTTTTGGCCTACAACCTCCTCTTTTGGGCGTCCCAATCGCGCAAGGCACTGGTCGTTGGCCTGAACGATGACGAGGTCGGCATCGAGGACCAGGATCAGGTTCTTCGTGAAGCAGAGAAACGCCGAGAGGGGCACGCGCTGTGCGATGGAGTAGACCTTGGCATTCCCGACGAGTTGGAGATCGACCTGGCCGGCGGCCTGCAGCACCTCGAGGTGCTTTGAGACCGAGTTCCGGTTCACACCGAGGGCCTTTGCAAGTTCGGTGATCGTCATGCCCTTCGGCCGGGACTTGAGGGCCCGCAGGGCTCTCCCCGGGATATCATGGTCCGGGGGCATAGCATGACGGTGACGATCTTGGTATATATGGGTACCCTTCGGAGAGAAACGGCGCTACAAAGGCCTCGATGGGCTGATACGGGGTGTTATGGATATATGGCCGGACCGCCTACCCTGTATGAGAAGGCCCGGAGGCCTCTTATTCATGGAGAAGAACGAACTCGTCAGCATATCCCAGGGAGGGCTTGCGATCATGAACCCCACGACGCCCGAGAAGGTGCTTGCCGCCGGACGGGCGGCCGTGCTCCGGGAGGGGGCCCGCGTCGTCGAGCCCGGGTGCGGGAACGGAACGATCCTCGCCCTCTGGGGGCGCGAGTACGGGATATCAGGCCTTGGGATTGAGGCCCGGGAGGATGCCTGCCGCCGCTCTGAGGAGACGTTCCAGGCGGCGGGACTTACCGATCGGATGGCTGTCCGGTGCATGGACGCCCGGGAGTACGTCCCCGACGAGCCGTTCGACTGTGCCGCAGCAATCGGGGCCTCCCATATCTGGGGCGGGTTTGCCGCGACGCTCGACGCCCTTGTGGGGATGGTATCGGATGAGGGGACCATCGTCATCGGGGACCGTTGCTGGCGGTCCGACAGCACTCCGCCCGAGTTCGCCCGGGCATGGCCCGACGTCCTGACGGAGTACGAGATCCTCGGCATCGTCCGGGATGCCGGATTCGATATCGCCGCGGTTTTTCGGTCAAGCCCTGAGGACTGGGACCGCTACGAGTCCGGGATCTGGCAGGCGATCCTCTCCTGGCTCGCGGAGCACCCCGATCACCCCGAACGCGAATGGATGATCGATTACCTCCACCGTATCCAGGACGAGTACTTCGGTTACGGCCGCGAGTACATGGGCTGGGCGATGTATGTCCTGGTGCCCGGGTTCTGGTGAGCAGCCGCTAGCCCTGATGCGGGAGCGGGGCTGCGCACCCTCCCCCGTATGCCACATGTCAGACAGTTTGAAAGAATCCTTTCTGATTCAAGTCGTCAATCTGTCCTTTTTTCTCCCCATATGGACTGGAAAGTTACGATAGCTCGGGAAGCTATCCTATGTTCAAAAAGTCTTTCGGTAATTTGAAGCGAAAATGAGGATTGATGGGCGGAATTAAATAGAATCGTATAAATATCGCCCGGATCATCTAATAATTTGGGGAACTATTACCCCGGTGACATGAGAGAACTTGTAGACGCGAGTGGAACACCTCCCGGTGGGAGGTATTCGCACTTACACGTCGCGTGCGGCGTTTGCCGTGTTTGGGCGGTCGGGTGGGTACCCACCCCCTGCACCACCTCCGGCGCTGGTACGCCCTCTTTCTCGCTCCGATAGCCTCCGTCGGTCACGCATCTGGGAGGCATACCCGGGTCACGTGCAATCACCAGCAAGGCCGTCACATTCGAGTTTCTCCGCAATCAGGCGCCCTGACGGTCGAGGTCTTCACCCGGACGGGATGCACCTTTTCGCCGAACCGGATCGGCACTCTCTTCCGGTCCTGCACCCCGAGTCTCCCGGTCTTCTCCATCAGCGGATCAGATGGTCCCCATCGCTGGCCGCCGCCATCACCGGAATGACGCTCGGCCGGTGCTACATATACAGCGCCTGGAGGGCGACGACCTCGGCGCTGTCCTTTGCCCGCGAGTAGTCCTCGAGGGGATCGGCGTTCACCTCGAGGAACCGGAGCCCCCATCCAAACGGGGCGAGGATATCGTGAGCCTGCTCCTTCTCGCCGAGGATGTAGAGCGTCGCGGCCATCGCCTCCACCGAGGTGAGCCGGAACGGCCTGCCGAAGTTCACCGGGTTTGCGGCCACAAGGAAGGGGAGCGCCCGGCGGTTGCGCCAGGAAGCGACGGCCCCGGTATCGAGGACCTCCCAGGAGCAGTCGAGCGCGGTTATCGAGGGGAGGTTCCGGTCGGCGGGGGAGACCGCTTTCTCCGCAGTCGGGTCGAGGAGGAGGGTCGAGCGGGGGATCTTTGCGATGCTTGTGACCATCCGGAGAAGCCCGCGCTGTGCGAGTTTCTTTACCGTACACTTCCGCGGATCGCAGGTGTTGTCACGGTAAGCATAGAGCGGTATCATCTGTCTTGTTATGGTACGCCGCCCAGGTACTATCAATGTACGTGCTCATCGCTCCCTGCATAGAGGATCCCGCGTGCCGCGCCCGCGGAATCACGACCGATGAGGATCTCCGCTGCTTTGGCCGGGCCAGAGAGCGCTGCCGGCGCTTCTCGATCGAGATGGTCCCGCTCCCCTGCCCGGAGACGATTTACCTCGGCCGCGACCGGCCGCCGGGCTCGTATCTTGAGCGGCTTGCGACCGACGAATTTGCCGCTCTCCTCGATCGGCTCGAAGCGGAGGTCCGAAAGATCATCCGGGAGCGCGGGGAGCCGCCGCTTGCGATCGTTGGGGTGGACTCCTCACCAACCTGCGGGGTGAACGCCACCTACTACTCGACCGAGAAACAGCCGGGACGCGGTGCCTTTCTTGCCCGGTTCCCGGAGATCCCGGCGGTCGACGTCAAGGAGTTCGCCCGCTACAGGGTCTACCTTGCAGGCCCACTCTTCTCAGAGGCTGAGAGGACCTACAACCTTGCCATCCACGACCTCCTCGAATCACACCTCTTTGATGTCTACCTCCCTCAGGAGGTGGGGGACACAAGCCATACCCGGTGCCGGGAGGAGCACCGGGCCATCTTTGCGCAGCACCTTGCGGCTCTCCAGGACGTCGATCTCGTCGTCGCGGTCGTCGATGGCGCCGATGCCGATTCC
This sequence comes from Methanoculleus thermophilus, assembly GCF_001571405.1. Lineage (NCBI taxonomy): Archaea > Methanobacteriati > Methanobacteriota > Methanomicrobia > Methanomicrobiales > Methanomicrobiaceae > Methanoculleus > Methanoculleus thermophilus. The sequence continues at coordinate 135,175 of NZ_BCNX01000008.1, forward strand.
GGGACATCCTGGGAGATGGGGTATGCCTACGCACTTGGAAAGAGAGTCGTCGCCCTCCGGACCGACTTCAGGATTGCCGGGCAGCACGAACTCGTCAACCTGATGCTTGAGGAGTCGGCAGAGGTCGTCACGAAGAAAGAGGACCTCCCCCGGGTGCTCGGATCGCTTCTTCTGGCCTCAAGGTGAGGCTTTCCGCCTCTTTGCCATCGAGAGGATATTCCTCTCGTCCCTTCGGGCGTATGTGACGCTGTCCATCACCGTCCGGATGAAGTGGATCCCGAGCCCCCCGATCGGGCGCTCTTCTGCGGGGACGTCAAGGCGTGGCGGCGGAGCGGTAAGGGGATCGAAGGGAATGCCGTCGTCGGTGATCGTCACGAGGACTGCGTCGGCATCGACGCTACAGGTGAGCGTGATCGTACCCGCCTCTCCGGCAGGGTAACCGTAGAGGATGGTGTTGCTGCAGGCCTCGTCGACGGCGAGCTGGACAGCAAAGATGAGGTCGTCGCCGCATCCCGCAAGGGTCTCGGCGAGGAAGTCGGCAATCACCGGGAGTGCCGCAAGATCCGCCTGCACGGTGAGTTCCGGCATCAGACCACCCGGATGACCATGAGGGTCTGGTCGTCGAACTGCGGCTCGTCGCCTGAGAACTGCATAACCGCGTCGCGGACCCGGCCGACGATCTCGGCTGGAGGGAGATCGCGACTTCTCATGACCGTCTCGATCAGCCTCTCTTCCCCGAACTGCTCTTCAGCGGAGTTGATCGCCTCGGTGACGCCGTCGGTGTAGAGGAGGAGGAGGTCGCCGCTCTCAAGACGGATTGTTTCCTCCCGGTACTCGGCATCCGGCATCACCCCGATGATGATCCCGGTTCCTTTCAGCTTTACCGGCCGACCGCCGCCCGATCGAAAGAGGAGGGGCGGGTTATGCCCTGCGTTGACGTAAGCAAGCGTTTTTTCTGCCGGATCGACGACCGCGTAAAAGAGGGTGACGAACATCCCGGACTTCGCGTCCTCGGCGATCAGGGTGTTCGCCTCGCTGACGGCCTCGCGGGCGCTCCGGGGAACCTGCGCGTTCGCCCGCAGCACCGTCCGCGAGAGCGCCATGAAGAGTGCTGCAGGAACACCCTTCCCCGCAACATCGGCGATGACAAAGGCCGTCCGGTTCCCGGAAAGCGGGATCGCGTCGTAGAAGTCGCCTCCGACCTCTTTTGCCGGGAGCGAGAGGGCGGCGAGTTCGAGGCCGGGGATCTCCGGCAGTCGATCGGGGAGGAAGCTCATCTGGATATCGCGTGCGATCCGGAGTTCGGCCTTTTTGCGCTCGAGTTCCTGGAGGTAGGTATCGCGCTCGGCCTTCGTCTGCCGCTCGGTGATCAGGTTTCCGATGATGAACGAGAAGATGAAGACCCCGATGGTGTTTGCGACGATCATCGGGATGGCCACCTCCTCGACGACCGCAAGCGCCTGCTCGAACGGCTGGCAGAGGAGGAGAGTGAGCCCCATATGAAGCATCTCCATGCCGGCGGCAAAGAGGACCGCGCCGTACATCCCGATGAACTTTCGGCCGGCGGCAAGGAAGATCAGCCCACCAAGGAGGCCTGCGAGGATGGTTGCCACCGTGCACGGGACGGCGGTGAATCCTCCAAGGGAGAAGCGGTACGCAGCGCCGATCAGGCCGGCGCCGAGCCCAACCACCGGGCCGCAGGAGAGCCCCCCGACCATGGGACCGAGGTCGCGGACGTTTGCCGTGGCTCCGGCAATGGTGATGCCGCTCTCGGTACCGTAGATGGAGAGCGCTCCAAACAGGAGGATGAGTATCGCCTGGCCCTTCCAGGTGACGGCGCCTTCAAGCACCTCTGTAAAAGATTTCGTCCGCGTGATCAGGTAGGCGACCACGATGACGACGCAGATCATCTCCAGAAGCACGTAAAACATGTCGCCAATGCCGGAGAACGCCATACAGGTCTACCTATGGTCCCGCTTCAAGCTCGGTGAGCGCCGCCGCCTCGTCATTGTATATGGAAAAGATCCGGTGGAATCCGGCCATGGTGAATACCTCGAGGATCTGCGGATTCCCGCAGGCGATCCGGAGCGTTCCGCCGTCTTTCTTCAGCCGTTTCAGCGCAGCAAGCAGCACCCGAAGACCGGAGCTGCTGATGTAGTCTAAATCGCAGAGGTTGATGAGGAGGCACTTTCCCCCGGCGTCGAGCACCCGGTTGATCCGCTCCTCAGCCAGTCCGGAAGTTCCGGCATCAAGCCTGCCGCTCACCGCGATGATATCGACGGTGTCAATCCTTCTCTCGATGATCTCAAAATGCCCGCACATTCAACGAAATTTTATTCTGATGGATGATAGATGTTGCTTTCTGATTCTTGGGCCTCTTAGGGGAGGGACAAAAAAGATGAGGGATATTGTCGGGTGTGTGATAACCATTGTGGGGTTTGCGGGAAATCCCGGGCGGGTGTTACACCCGCCCGGGTCCCCCCACCGTGCCGGTATAAGTGTTTAGAGAGGTGTGCCTTTTGAGGTGTGCCTGTGGATGCACCTGATGCTGGCGCATCGTGACGTTGGTGCAATCAGCGTGGTGAATGTTCCGTTCACCGAGCCCAGCCGACCAATGCCGGTCCGGACCACTTGTGCCCGTGTGGCCCGGGTCGTCAGGGAGATTCCCCGTTTCCTGACGCTGGGGGATCATATGTTACCCTGTTTAATTTATATAATTTTCGCCTATTGCTTTGCATTATGGCGTAGCATTGTGCGAATCACTATGACATGCAACACTGCAAAGCACTATATCCTCAGGCGCGAAATTCTGTTTGCACATGGATCGCACTACCGACGCACTCCCTCTCCTGCTTGGCGCCTTGAAAGAGCACCCGCGGGGCATGTCGGTCTCTGATCTTGCCGCCGCCGTCGGGATCAATCGAAACACGGTCTCGCGGTATCTGGATGTCCTCCTCGTATCGGGGCAGGTGGAGATGGAGACCTACGGAAAGGCCAAGGTCTTTTACCTCTCTCAGAGGGTTCCCATCGCTGCCATGCTCAACTTCTCGTCGGATCTCGTGCTGGTGCTCGACCGCGAGCGCCGGATTGTCCAGGCAAACGATGCTGCCTGCAAGTTTGCGGGGCGAGAACGGGACGATGTCATCGGAAAAAGTATCGAGGAGTCCCCGCTTGCCGCGTTCGATCACCCGCTGATACAGAGCCGGATCACCGATGCCTTGAACGGCCGTGAAGTCACGGAAGAGCTCCGGTTCCTGCGGCGCGACGATGAACTCTTCTTCCGGATCAAGTTCCTTCCCACCGTCTTCAATGACGGGGCCCCGGGGGTCACCATCATCCTTGAGGACATCACCGAGAGCCGGCGGGCACAGGAGGCACTGCGCGAGAGCGAATTCCTCTTCCGGAGCCTCGTCGAGAATATCAACGACCTGATCCTGAACGTCGACGAGACATGCACATTCACCTATGTCAGCCCAAAAAGCCAGGATATTCTCGGTTACTCTCCCGAGGAGATGCTTCACAAGACCCCCTGCGACTTCATGCCGCCGGATAAGGCGGAGCGGGTCAAGGAGCAGATTGCCGCCCTCTTTGCCGACCCGGAGCAGAAAGTCCTCTTTGAGTGGACGATGCACCACCGGGACGGGAGCACCGTCATCCTCGAGGTAAGCGGAACCCCGGTCTACGATATCATCGGCGATTTTACGGGCTACCGGATGGTCTGTCGTGACGTCACCGAACGGGTGCGCGCCACAAAGAGGGTGGCCCAGTGGAAGTCGTTCCTCTATTCGGTCGTCAACAACATCCCGAGCATGGTCTTCGTCTGGGAGGTGGAAAAGAACACCTTTGTCTTTGCGAACCGGGCCTCAGAGGTCTTCCTCGGACTGACACAGGAGGAGATGGCCGGTAAGCAGGCCATCGACCTCTTCCCACCGAAGATGGCTGCCTTCTTCGTTGACGGCGATCGGGAGCTGCTGGAGGGATCAACCGCCCTGGAAGAGAAGATCACCCTCCCGGAGGGGCGGATCCTTGCGGTGAAGAAGATCCCGATCTTCAATTCCCACGGCAGGCTGCGCTACATGCTCGGAATCGCCGAGGACGTCACCGACCGCGCTGCAGCAGAGAGCCTCCTGGTCGCCGAGCGTGACCGGGTTCAGGGTTACCTGAACGCCGCCGGCATAATGATAGCAGTGATCGGGGCTGACGGCACCATCAACCTCATCAACCATCGGGGGTGTGAGATCCTTGGGTATGTCGAGAAGGACCTCACCGGGAAGAACTGGTTTACGACGGTCGTCCCTGAGCGTCTGCGCGACCGCCTTGCGCAGAATTTCGCTGAGGTTATGGCGGGCAAAAACGATCTTCCTCCCCTCGAGGAGAGTCCGGTTCTGACCAGAAGCGGCCGGGAGCAGCCGATCCTCTGGCACAATGCCCTTCTCCGTGACGAAGAGGGCAAGATCGTGGCGATGGTGAGTTCCGGCGAGGTTGTCCCGGAGTAGCCGGATTTCCTCCCCCCGACCCATTCACACCGGCTCCAAAAGGCGAGGTGAAAGCCAGCCTTTTCGGATCTCCTCACCCATCCTTGCCTGAATTGAACCAGGGCACTCTTTGAATGGGTGCGGTGGTTATATCCGATTAATCTGGGCAAGAATTCCTTTATTTTTGGTTTTGAGGTGAGATTTTCTCATCCCTGCAGTTTAAATACGCTGCAAGGCACATAGAATAGTGGTGACAACCTTGGTGGACATCATCTCCCTTGTCCTTATCGTCGTCGTGGTGCTGATCGTCATCGGCATCGTCGCGGCCGGTATAGGTATCTATAACCGGTTCTTCTCCCTCAAAAACTCCGCGGAAGCCACGGTCGGCCAGGTGAAGGTCGCGATGAAGAAGCGGCTTGATATGATCGAACAGCTCCTCGGCGCCGTGAAGAGCTATGCGGCATTCGAGAAGGAGACCCTGACCGAAGTGACCGCGATGCGGGCCCGTATCGGCAGCGCCGGTCCCGGTGACTTGAACGAACTCGAGCGTGAGTCCCGGTCGGTCCTCGGGCGGCTGCTTGCGGTTGCCGAGAACTACCCTGACCTCAAGACCTCCCAGACGGTCCAGAACCTGATGAGTGCGGTCAAGGATGTCGAGGATGAGATCGCCCGGCACCGCTACACCTACAACAACATCGCCCAGCAGTACAATACCATGACCGACACCATCCCCTCGAACCTGGTCGCCCGGATCATGGGCTTTACGAAGCTCGAGTACCTTGAGTTCGGCGAAGAGATTGAGCGAGCCCCGAAGATAGCCTTCTGATCTGCGATGGGTATGACCGAACGGCAACAGATCGCCATCCTTGTTGCCATCACCCTTCTTGTCGGGGTGCTGGCGGTCGCAGGAGTAAATGCTCTCGGTGGCCTCTTCCAGGGGAACCTGGAGGTCCAGCACTACGATGCCGTCTTTTACGATAACGGGACCTTCATCGAGCGCTACACGTATGATGTACGGGCGGCGGGGGAGTATCGGATGCTCTTTCGCTACTGGGCAGACCCGCTCACCTTCATGGCCATCGACCAGCCGCACATCGAGTTTCTCGGTATGACCGCCCCGCCCGGGACCATAGGCTACATCAAGGACTTCGAGGGTGAGGTGCGGACCGCCTCCGGGATGCCGAGCTCCGCAGATCTAGCGACGATCCGTAATTTAGCGCTCACAAGCGAGGTTGGTATCTACAACCCCGACTACTTCACCCCGGGCACCTACACGGTGGAATACCGCTACCAGATCCGGCCGCCGATCGAGTACGATGACCAGTGGGCGCACTTAAACCTCCGGCTCGTCGACGAGCACGTCCCTTACCGGGATCTCCGGATCACCCTCCCGTTCGCCGGGAGCATCGAGGAGGTCTACACTCATCCCCCTACCCTGAATGTCGAGCGGACGGATGACGCCGTCGTCATCACCGGGAGTGCGTCGCAGGACGACGCGCTGAACGTCGAGATGCTCCTCGACCCCGCCTTCATGGAAGGGATCGAGGCCTTCCCGCAGTTCGTCCCGAACGTGCAGCAGCAGGCGGCCGACGCCAACCGGTGGCCTCCGATCTTCTATGCCGCGGCAGGCATCCTCAACGGCCTTGCGACGATCCTTGTACTTCTAACACCGTTCATCCTCCTGGGCATATATCTGCGCTACGGCAGAGAGAAACCCTTCACCGTGCCGGAGTATCTGAGTTTCACCCCGAATACCGCGCTCAAACCCTGGCAGGTGAACCTCCTCTTCAAGGGAGATCCCTTTGAGTTCGACGAGAATGGGTTCTATGCGACGGTCCTCGATCTTCACCGGAAAAAGAAGATCGTTGTTGCGGAGAAACCGGAGGGCGGCGGGGTCACGGTCCGGATCATCTCAAACGAGTCGGACGATCCCTACGAGCAGCGGGTGCTCAACTTCCTGGGCCACATCGCAGACGACCATATCGTCGATACCGCTGAACTTGAGGCGTTCGCCGAGACCGCGCGGCGGAGCCCGGGCTACCAGCACCGGATCCTGCAGTATCAGCAGTCGTTTGCCGCCCTGACCCGCGACGTGGACACAACCCTCTCGCGGCGGTACGTCCGTGATGGCCGGGAGACCATCCTCCCGCTCATCTTCCTCGGCGCCATCCCCTGTGCGCTTGCGATCCTCCTCTTCATCCTCGCGCCGGGAGCGGCCTACCTCCTCATACCGGCCGCCCTCCTCTCCTTCGTCGTCGCCGTCCAGGTCGGGATTGCGGCTCTCTTCCCCTCGCCGCTCTTCGGCTTCTGGAGGGACGACCACTACAAGGAGAAACTCGAGTGGGACGCGTTCGCCAACTTCCTCTCGGACCTTGCCCTGATCCGGCAGTACTCACCTGCTGATCTCTCGATATGGGGAGAGTGGCTGGTCTACGGAACGGCGCTCGGTCTTGGGGATAAGGTCGAGGAGGCGATGAAGAACTTAAACATCAGTCTCCCGGACGTCGGGATGCCGCTCTACTCGAACATGCCGGTGATCTTTGCCCCCATCGTCCTCTACTCACCGCCCTCTTCCGGCGGCGGTGGCGGTTTTGGCGGTGGCGGGTCCTTCGGCGGCGGTGGCGGTTTTGGCGGCGGCGGCGTCGGGGGAAGATAACTCCTTTTTTCTACGCTCGATGTATACGGCCCCGCTGCGCGGATGGGTTCGAATACGTTCGTAGTTAAGGTAACCTACTTACCTGCAGCGATAGAATAGTTCGTTGTTGAAGCCTATGACGCGAGCACATCCAAGCTACCTAGTCATCGCCCTCGCTCTCCTTGGTGCGATCATCGCCTGCGGGTGCATGGCCGCCGAGAAGGCGGGCGGTGGTCCGGCCGACCGCATCGCGGGGAACGGGACAATCACCTATGTCGACCTTGAGGGCGGATTCTACGGGATCGTCGCCGATAACGGCGAACGCTATCTGCCTGCGAGCCTCCCGGCGGAGTTCCAGCAGGACGGTCTCAGGGTGACGTTTGTCGTTGAACCTTCAGGCGAGACGGCGACCATCCAGCAGTGGGGGACGCCGGTCGAGATAATCGAGATTGAGACGGACGATACTCCCCGCACGGTTACAGCCAACGCCACGGTCACCTACATCGATCTTGAGGGCGGGTTCTATGGCCTCATCACCGACGACGGCGGGAAGTATCTGCCCACAAACCTCCCGGAGGAGTACCAGGTTGACGGAATCCGGGTGGCGTTCAGCGCCGACGTGGCAAAGGACGCTATAGGGTTCCATATGTGGGGCACCCCGGTCGAGATCCGCTCAATCGAGCGGATCGCGGGGGTCCAGCTCATTGCCGGAAACGCGACAATCACCTACATCGATCTCGAGGGTGGGTTCTACGGGATCATCACCGACGACGGCCGGCGGTATCTCCCGCTCAACCTGAACGAGACCTGGCAGAAAGACGGAGCGAACGTGACGTTCGTTGCCCGGGTCCGGGAGGGTACCGTGACCATCCAGCAGTGGGGGACGCCGGTCGAGGTCATCGCCATCGATGAAGCAGAGAACGCCACCTACGTTGCAACAACCGGGACGGTCACTTACGTCGACCTCGAGGGTGGGTTCTACGGGATCGTCGCCGATGACGGTGAAGACTACCTTCCGCTCAACCTGAACGAGACCTACCGCGTCGACGGTACTCGGATCACCTTCGCAGGCGAGATCGCCCGCGATACCGTGACCATCCAGCAGTGGGGCACCCCGGTCGAGATCATCGCCGTTCTCTGAGAGATCGGCAGACCCACTCACCTTTTTTGAATCACGCCAATCACGCGCCCAAAAACGAGTGCCTTTTTCTTTCCCGCGCCGATAGAAGGATCATGGATGTCACAGTCCGCGAACAGGACGGTACAGCAATCGTATCGGTGGACGGGAGGATCGATGCAGAATCGGCGGGTCGCCTGGATACGGCTCTCTCTGAGGTTCTGGCCCGGGGCGGGAGGCGGGTGCTCGTCAACCTGGAGAAAGCTGTCTACATGAGCAGCAGCGGTCTACGCGTGCTTATTGGAAAGCTTCGGGACCTGCGCCAGACGAATGGTGAGATGGCGCTCTGCTCGCTCTCGCCCGAGGTTCAGCGAGTCTTCCTGCTTGCAGGCGTCCACGAGCTCTTCCCGGTCTACGTGGGCCTGGACGAGGTCTTTGCCGAGTTTGAGCAGAAGGAGAAAGAGTCGCAGTGATCGAAGAGTTGATTGACGCCTTACGCGACGGCGGAAGCGCTGACCGGATGGAGGCGGCGAAATCCCTCGCCTCCCTGGGCCCGGCCGCCCTCCCGGCGCTTTTAGCCGCGCTCAAGGACCCTGACCCCCGACTCCGGATGTGGGCGGCCTACACCCTCGGGATGAACGGGGATACGGCCGCGGTCCCGGCGCTCTCCGCGGCGCTCGATGATCCCGATCCTGGTGTTGTAAAATGGGCGGCAGCTGCTCTGCGCCGGATCCGGGATGGGGCCGGGTGCTGCGGCTGCCGGTTCTGTTGAGTATCTCAGCGGCGCCTGCCGACGAGGAGGACCGCGAGACCGAGCGCTACGACTGCAAGCCCTACCGGGAGCGGCGCTTCGGTCGGCGTGGTGGTTGCCGGCACCGTCGTCTCAGTCCCGGTCGGGGCCGGTGGTGTGGCGGTCTCTGTTGCCGTCGGGGCGGTCGTGGGCGGTGTCGTCGGGGTGGGGGTTGCCGTCGGTGTTGGAGTCGGAGTCACGGTGGGTGCCGGTGTTGGGGTGGTATCGACCCCGACACGGTTGGCGACCGTGAACGTCACCGGTTCGGAGTCGGGAGCGTTCGCTTCGAATCCTGCCGGTGTACTCCATACAGCCCGGACTGAGTAGGTCCCCGGCGCACCGAGGTCGCCGATCCGGATTGCCCCGGGCATTCCGGGATCGTCGGTGTAGAACCGGGTCGAACTGACGTTCAGCCCCGCGAAGTTGAGACCTCCGATCCTGGTCGTCTCAGCCCCGCCCGGCGTGGTGAGCACGAGGTCGATCGTCGCCGGATAGAGATTGTCCGTCCGATAGAATGCCCCGACATCGGGACTGACCACCCGGAAGGCAATTCTCGTGTTCGGGGAGACCGTAAGCCCTGCCAGGGGCTCGTTGTGGTTGGGGTTTGCAAGCACCACGTCAAGGAAGATCTCGGGTTCGCGGATGAAGACGAGCGCTGTGTTGCCGTCGGTGGGGTTGAAGGCGTAGTAGGGTCCGTAATCCCCCCGCACCAGGAACTCCTGCACGTCGAAGTTGGTATCGTCAGCGACAGGGATGCTTCTCGTGACCCCTCGGTCAGGGTTGTCGTCCTGGTACTTCTGAAGCGCCGTGATGGGGCTCTTCGTGGTCGGGTCGCGGAGCTGCGTGAGGTTCAGCCCCTCTTCGTAGACGAAGATCGTGTCATACGGCTGGATATCGCTGATCGTCGGTCCGCGTGCACCAGCCGGCCCTGCACAGAGGGCAAGCAGGCAGAGGGCGAGCAGGATGATGATCGCTCGCCCGGGGTTCCTCTCTGGCGTCATGATCTCCCGTGTGCTTATTGTACAGATATAGGTTGGTGTGACGCGACCCGGGATCCGCCGTATCGTCCGATCCTTATCTGTGGCGTTATCCCGGGAACTCTCTCTAGGGCGGACCGACCGGCTGCGAGGCCCGAGTACCGATGATCCGGCGATACGTGGTGGCCGTTTGCCGGTGGATGCCCACAAAAACCGATCCGATTCGGTTCCCTATGCTTAAATAATCAATTCTCCAAAATCTGGTGATGAATAAGGTCGCCTTTATCATTGCATCGTTCTTGATATTCTTCGCAATTTTGGCGATCCCTATCGATCCCGGCATCCTCTCGCCTGAGGCGAAGGCCGTTGCTGCAGTTACCGTCCTTATGGTCCTCTTCTGGGTCACCGGCGTCATCCCCCTTGAGGCAACCGCGCTGCTCCCGCTGGTCCTCTTCCCGGTACTCGGGATCCTCTCTCCGGTGAAGGTGGCGGAATCCTACGGCAACGAAGTGATCTTCCTCTTCCTCGGCGGATTTATCATCGCGATGTCGATGCAGCGCTGGAACCTGCACCGGCGGATCGCTCTGCATATCATCCGGATCGTGGGGACAAGCCCCCGGCGGCTGGTACTTGGATTCATGGTCGCGACCGGTTTCCTCTCGATGTGGATATCGAATACCGCCACTGCGATGATGATGATCCCGATCGCGGTCGCGATCATCCTGACAATTCTCCCCGGAACCGACCACGCACTCGAGAACCTCGAAGGAAAGGAGGCAGCGCTTGCAAAGTGCCTGATCATCTCCATCCCGTATGCGGCAAGCATCGGGGGGATTGCCACGATCATCGGGACGCCCCCGAACGGGATCTTCATCTCCCAGCTTGCGACGCTCTTTCCCGACGCGCCCACCATCGACTTTTTCACCTGGATGAAGTTCGGCGTCCCGTTCGCCGCCGTATTCATCCTTCTTGCCTGGCTCTGGCTCACCCAGGTCCCCTACCGGCGGATGGTGACGACCCTCCCGAGCGCAAAGGGGATCATCCAGGAAGAACTTGAAAAACTCGGTCCGATCTCGTCGGGTGAGCGGTGGACGCTCATTGTCTTTGCCCTGACCGCTCTTGGCTGGATATTTGCCCAGACAAAAGAGATCGGCGGGTTCATCATCCCTGGTCTCGATATGCTCGTACCCGGGATCAAGGACTCGACCATCGCGATTTTTGGAGCGCTCCTCCTCTTCCTCCTCCCGGTCGATGCGAAGAAGGGAGTCTTCACGATGGACTGGGAGTGGGCGGTGAAGATCCCCTGGGGTATCCTGCTCCTCTTCGGTGGCGGCATCGCCCTCTCTAACGGGTTCATTCAGAGCGGGCTTGCCGCGACGATCGTCGAGTCCCTCACCCTCATCCACGCCCTCCCGATCGTCCTCCTGATCCTCATCGTGGCTCTGGGAGTCTCGCTTGCGACGGAGGTCACCTCGAACACCGCCATGGCCGCCGTCATGATGCCGATCATGGCCGCCACGGCCGTCAGCGTGGGAGTCAACCCGATCTATCTGATGATGACCGCGGCGGTCTGCGCCTCGATAGCCTTCATGCTCCCGGTCGCCACGCCGCCGAACGCCGTCGCCTATGGAAGCGGCTATATCTCCGCAAGAGACCTCCTCCGGTCGGGTTGGGCGCTCAATATGATCGGGGTCGTGCTCTGGACTGTCCTCCTCTTCACCCTGGTCCTCTGGGCGATCGGAGTCCCCCTGGATCTCCCTGCCTGGGCGCTCTGATCTCCCTACCTTCTCTTCAGCAGATAACCGAAAGCTGCCGCCGCAAAGACTGCCGCAAACGGCGCAGCCGGCCCTGCCGTGGTCGGTGTGGGGCTCGGCTCAGTCGTCGCTGTAGCCGGTGTGGTGGGGGTGGCCGCCGGGCTCGTCTCGGTCTCTCCCGGGGTGGCGGTCTCTCCCTCGGTGATGTTGAAGGTCGCGCTTGCGACGGCGTCGCCTTCGACCCACTCGACGGTCACGATATACTCACCCGGTTCAAACCCGGTTGTGTCGGCCTCAAACGACCAGATGTTTGCGGTAGCGTTTCCTTCCTCGACGATGGCCGTCCCGGACGTGCCTTCCACTCCGCCCGGTGCGGACGCGTTCGACGGCGCAAACCCGATCGCTGCTATATTGACAAGCAGACTGTTGCCCGGCTCGATGTTCGTCGTCCCGTTGATGACGACCGTCTCGCCAACAGCGACGTCCCCGATCTCGTTGATGGTCACCTCTTGAGCGGCGGCAATACTGCAGGCCAATGCCGCGAGCACGAGAGCGGTCAAAAGAACCATTCTGGTCTTCATCCTCATCTTCACCTGCACCCCTCTTCCCGCAGCGCCAGATAAACATATCCCCTCCCGCCCCTGCCGGGGATCTCGGCGGAAACCTCCATCCCACGACAAAATCCGCCGAGTTTTTCTCGTGTACGGCCGAACACTCTTTACCATTCCTTTTCAGGTGTAGAGAATGCTTGAGGACCAACAGTGGCAGCCGGTGCCGGGGACCTCCGGCGCCGAGATATATCCCTTCCTCCGGAAACCGGACGTCACGTGCTCGAACGCCTACGTCATCCGGATGCCCGATGAGATTCTTCTCATCGATACCGGGGCGGACGCCGACCAGATGAACCGAATTTTGGCCCTCATCGAGGAGAGCCTCCAGGAAGGCCCGCGTGGGGTCCTCCTCTTCCTCACTCATTGCCATGTCGATCACTGCTACCAGGCCATCCGGGACCGACGGTTCCGGTCCCTCCCGATGCTCACCGTCGCCGCAGAGGAGGAGGGTGCCCGGGTGCTTGAGGCCGGTGATGCAGTCCTGACAATTGCGGATCTGATGGGAAGGGAGATTGAGCCGCTCCCGGTCAATCTCCACCTCTTTGCCGCCGATCGCGAGACCCTGGAGATGGACGGCGGCACCCTCCTCTACCGGCAGAGGATCCCGCTCCAATCCGGGGATCACCTCTTTGTCTACCATACCCCTGGGCACTCCCCCGACAGCATCTGCATCCAGCTTGGGGAATACCTCTTCATCGGTGACTTCCTTTTCTCAGCGAACCCAGGAGTTGCGGGACTTTCCGGGTGGGACCAGCCGGCGCTGCTTGAGTCCGTCAGGCGCGTCCGCTGGATCCTCGCTCACGAACCCGTGACCCTCTGCTGCCCGGGCCACGGCAGGAGCATCCCGGCCGCTGCAATGCCGCCGCTCCTCGACCGGCTCGAGGCCGATGCAAAGAGGATGGCGGATATCGGCGTCTTCAACAGAGAACGGCTCGCCGACTCCCTGGAGCACGCCGTCGACCTGCTGTTGGAGGCCAACCGGACCTTTGCGGTGATTGGCGGGCGGCTTTACGCCCTCGCCTACCGTCTCGAGGACCTTGGTGAGACCGAAGAGGCCCAGCGTTACCTGACGCTTCTTGAGGCAGACCGGATCGACGAGTTCCTGGCCGATTTTGCACAGTTCGCCGATGAGTTTCGGGCGGGGACCAAAATCGATGTCCAGCTCGTCCTCAAGGCAGTCCAGGTTATCCAGCGGATTGAGGCCCACTTTGCAGGGGACCGGCTCAACCACGTCGTCGACGCATCGCTCCTGCGCCGGACCGACCGGCTGCTCACCGATTTTATGAAGACAATCCTCGGCTACCGTGAGACCCCCCACCTCTCCCCGGAAGACCTTCCGGCGGTCCTTTCCAGCCTCATCGACGATCTCTCAAACCCACCGTTCTCGGACGAGGCGTTCATCGAGGCCGCCGACGACCCGGAGGCCTACCGGGCGGAACTTGTCTCCCGGCTCGCCTACCTCCCGCTCTTTGAGGACGTCGATATCTCCGTCGAGGCAGAGGGGACCCTTCCATTGGCGATGATCGACCGGGAACGCTTCTCCGACGAGGTCGCCGGGGTTCTTGAGGATATGGTGGCTTCCGGCACCCAGAAGATCAGGCTCACGCTCCGGCGGAGCGGGGATGCGGTCGGGCTCTTGATCCGCGGATCCGGCCCCCTCCCGGCAAGAAGGCTCCGGTTCTACCGGCGGAAGTTAGGGCTCTCGGGAGCGGTGCTTGCGGTTCCGGAGGATGGGGCGGGGCTTCACCTCCTCCTCCGCCCCGCCCCCACCTGACCCGGATCTCCAGGGCAAACTACTTATTCCGGGCACCCGGACTCTAGGTGATCGTAATGACGATGCAGCACGTGCCCGGCGCTGACCGCGGCAGGGTGATCCTCTATGCCCTGAGTACCTGCGGCTGGTGTGCCCGGACAAAGGACCTCCTCACCGATCTCGGTGTCGGATTCTCGTACATCTACGTCGACCTCCTCACGGGCGAGGAGCGGGACCGCGTGGTCCGTGAGGTCGAGCACTGGAACCCGCAACTCTCGTTCCCGACGATCGTCGTCAACGACTCGAAAGTGGTCGTGGGGTTCCGGGAGCAGGAGATCCGGGAGGCGATCGGTGCCTGAAAGCCCAGGCGACGAGATTGTCGACCGGTTCATGCGCGATCTCGAGCTCGAGGCGGAGGCCGGCGGGTATCATCTCAATCCCGACCGGGAGTTCACCCGCGGTCTTGTCCGGGGACTGCTTGCGAATAGGGAGCGCTACGGCTACATCTCCTGCCCCTGCCGGCTTGCCTCAGGGAACCGGGAGGACGATCTCGATATCATCTGCCCCTGTGACTACCGGGACCCCGATCTCGCCGAGTACGGCGCCTGTTACTGCGCCCTCTACGTCTCCGCCGAGGTCGCGGCGGGAGCGCGCGTTCCCGATCCCGTCCCGGAACGCCGGCCGCCTCCGGCAGAGCGCAAGCGGCAGAAAGCTGAGCATACCGTAGTCTCGGAGACCCTGAAGTACCCGGTCTGGCGGTGCCGGGTCTGCGGCTACCTCTGCGCCCGGAATGAGCCGCCTGAGTTCTGCCCGATCTGCAGGGTTTCCCGTGACAGGTTCGAGCGGTTCATGTGAAGCAGGTCAAGGAACGCATAGAGAAGGAACGCGGCGACGATCCCGTTTGCCGGGGGGATCCCCGGGACCACGAGAGCGGCAAGGGAGCCTGCGGCGTAGGCGGCGAGCCCCTGCAGGTTGAATCGGGGGAGGGCTGCCTCCTCGAGCGCGGGGTAGTGCCCCTTGTGATGGATGAAGAAGTCGGCCATGATCACCCCGCCGAGCGGGGGGATGAAGACCCCCATCATGACCATATAGGGGATCAGCATATCATACATCCCTAGCAAAGCAAGGACGGTCCCTGCAACGGCGCCGGCGAAGGTGACCAGCCTTCGCCGTTCGGTCCGAAAGAAGTGGCACCCGGCCACCGAGAAGTTGTAGATGGTGTTGTCCTGGGTTGTCCAGATGTTTAGAAAGAGCATCAGGACGCCGGCGGAGAGAAGCCCCTGGACGGCCAGAACCTCGACGATGTCGGAGAGACCGTAAACGGCGGCACAGACGGCCCCTGCGGCGATCATCAGTCCGTTCCCGAAGAAGAAGGCAAGGAGCGTAGAGCCGACGGCGGCCCGGGTTGAGCCGACAAATCGCGTCCAGTTGGCAACCTGCGTCCCGCCGGCGACGAAGGTGCCGACGACGATGGTGAGGGCTTCGGCGACCGTGAGGGTGCCCGCCGACCCTGCCATGAGAAGACCGTCGAGACCCCCGCCGTCTCTTACGGCAACCGCGCCGCTTATCGCGACAAGAAGGAGCATCGCCGGGACCGCGACCTTCGAGAGCGCTGCAAGCCCCCGGCAGCCGACGTACGCCGTCAGACAGAACCCGAGGCCAAAGATTATGATCAGGGGAATCTCCCATCCTGCGCCGAGATTCAGGAGGCGAACAAGGACGATCGCGATCGTCGCGGCTCCCCAGGCATACCACCCGATCTGGGTGAGTCCGAGGAGGGCGTCGGACCACCGGCTGCCTGCATCGCCGAAGGCGAACCGGGCGGAGAGGACGGTGGATAGCCCGCTCTTGTAGCCGATGTAGCCGAGACCGGCGACGTAGAGTGAAAGAATCGCACTCCCGGAAAGGATGATCAGGGCAAGATCAGGCCAGAACCGGAACGCGACCCCGATCTCCGCGCCGCCCCACATCGTGGCGGAGAAGAAGGTGAACCCGAGCAGCACCAGGGTGATCGGCCAGAACCCGGATCGGTCCTCGTCCGGAACGGCGGAGAGCGGATAGTCCTCTGCATTACTGCGATCCGTCATCTGGCCGCCTTGACCGCTTCGAATTACTGCTGCTCCTGCAATAGGTTACAGTTTCGCCATAGAGCACTAATCCATTTCGGATCGTCTTCTGAAAAGACCGCGTCGGATGCTCTTACCCCAAAACCGCCCACCATCATCCGGCGAAGAGATCCAAGGTCTCATATAGCGGTGGGACGAATCTCCTGTATGCCGAGCGTGCGGATCAATGACGGTGTCCTCCCCTCGGGTGCTGGTGTCGAGGGGGGGCGAAAGAAGCGACCCGACGAGCAGCAGACCCCTACCTCCCGGGAGCCCATGCCGGAGGTCGAAAAGATGGGGAGCCACGAGAAGTCCCGGATAAGGGGGCCCCGGTTCGCTGGCGACGAAAGCGCCGATATATTCTACACAGGGACGAAATAGGTCACACGAGCACCCGGATATCGGCGGCGGAGGAGACCACCACCTCCCGCGCCCCACGATAGGTCTGGACAACCCCATACAGCGTCACGCTCTCGTTCTCGTGGAGTTCAAGCCCCGCTGCCACATTTTGCGGCAGAAAGACGGTAGTGCCGTTGACGGAAAGAATAAGGTGCCCCCCACTCGAGGTCTCTCTGATCTCCTCGATCCTCCCCTCAAGGAGGACCAGCGCCCCGTCGGGAACCTCTTCCGAGTAAGGTTCCACGAGAAGCGGCCGACCGACGGCGCCAAAGAGGAGGTGGACGGCAAGCACGATCCCGACGACGCCTACAAGCATAACGAGTGCTGTCTTCTCCTCCCGTTCCAGCATAAATCTCTGTAGAACTCCCGGGGCTATAAGATCCGTCAGTTTGATATGTTAACAGCGTTAACTACTATATATGGATGATGTGAACCTTCCCCCGTCTTCCAGAAAGATATTGATGCTGCTTGAGGATGGGGGCGCCCTTACCCATAAGGAACTCGTCCGCCGCAGCAGTCTGGCCCCCCGCACCGTCCGCTATGCCCTAAAACGGCTCAAAGATAACGATATGATCGTAGAGAAGTTCAACTTCCGGGACGCCCGGCAGATCCTCTACGAGTATAAAGACCCCCAGATGGTGTCTGCACAATGACGGAGCCTTTCTCCTGCGACATCATGCGCTGCGACAACCTCGCACGGGTGCTCCTTCCCCGGATGCGCGCCGAGATGGTCTACCGCCTGGTGAACGAACGCGGGATCACCCAGAGCGAGGCCTCCAAGCGCCTCGGAGTCAGTAGAGCCGCAATATCCCAGTATATGAGCCGGAAACGCGGGTTTGCCGGGCAGGACTTCTCCGAAGACCTCGATAGGGTCATCGAGCGCTGGGTCTCCGCCGTCGCTTCGGGTGAAGGGACGATCACCATCTGCGACGTCTGCCGGTCGGCCGGTCTTCCGGAACGCCGGTGAAGCTATGTGCGCCGTCGGCGGTAGAGGTAGAGCCCAATGAGCCAGACCAGGATGCATGCTGCTAGAATAATCTTGAGCCGGTCCGGCCCCGGGGCAGCGCCAGCCCCGCTCCCTTTTGAGGCATTCCAGTCGTCGAGAAAGACCGCGGTGTAATAAGCGGCGATCGCCGGATGCTCGATGATCACGCCCGCTTCCCGGTTGAACGCCGGGGAGTTGGCATTCCAGTTGATGCTGCTGACAAGGACCGCGCGCCCATCGACGATGACGCCTTTGTTATGGATCTTTGCAAGATTATTCGCCTCGATATCCGCAAGCCTGGCCTCAAGCGGTAGCCCTTCGGCCGCGGCAATCCGGTTGATGACCGCGACCATCTCGTCGTTGTCCGCATCGTCCTCGGTGTTGAACCAGGCGGAGTCGAGGAGGATCTGTACCACGACACCCCGCCGGGATGCGTTGATCGCGGCCGCAAGGTAGGGATTGAGTTCGTACCGGGTCTCGTTTGTGATGTAGGCCTGCTCGATCGCGATGCTCTCTTCTGCCCCCTCGATCAGGTCGAGGATGAGCGCGCTCGTATCGGGGGAGAGGACCACCGTCACCCGCGCATCCTCCGCGCGGCAGGGCCCAAACTCCACGGCGTATGTGGGTGCCCAGGGCGTGTAGAGTTCGGCTGCGGTTCCCTCCAGGGGCACGATATCCCCGCCCGCGGCATCGATGAGGAAGACCTCCCGGAAGTAGGCCGCAAGGTCGGGGTCCTCGAGGATGACTACCCACCCGCGGTTGCCCTGCAGACCCGGTGCCGGGTAACCGCCGGGCTTGAAGTTCTCGCTCCCGAGGAGGACCGTCTCGCCATCGATGACGAGGTACTTCGCGTGGTTGTAGCGGTACTTCGCATGGGCCAGATCCGTCGTCTCCATCGCGAGGACCACAATCCCGCTCCGGTTGAGGGCGCCCGCGACGGCCCGCTCTTCCGGTGAGATGCCGCCCACCGGCCCGCCCTCAAGGAGGACGGTCACCTCAACACCGCGTTCGCGGGCGCCGATGAGGGCGTCTGCGATCGTAGGGTCGGTGAACTCGTAGACGTTTGCGAGAATCTCGCGCTCGGCGCTCGAGACCGCCGAGAGGAAGGCCTCCTGTGAACAGTCCGGGGCGACGAACGCAGTCACCTCAACGCCTTCGAACGTTTCCGGACCAAAGCGTGACTGGCCGATACCGAGCGGACGCGGGTCCCAGATGCCATTCTCAAGGTAGTGGATCTGCCCTTCGCGGGGACGGACGTCCCCGGGCCAGGCCACCTTCTGGACGAGCGTGGTTCCATGGTAGATGAAGAGTTCGTCGCCCTGGTTCGCCATCTGAAGGTTCCCGCTCTGGATCACGTCCGGCACCGCCGGCGTCCTCCCCTCGATCTCGAAGTCGGGCAGGTACCCGTGGGTCTGCTCGAAGGCCGGACCGCTCCTTGCGACCACCACCCGCCCGTCTATCCGCGTGCCCGGGGGGAACCGAAACCCGCCCTCTCCATCCGAGAAGACGTAGCCGTCGAGCACCCCCCTCCCCTCAATCACCAGGTACTCGTCGAGATCCCCGGCAAGATAGGGATCAGGACAGAACTCAACGATCTGGACAGCATCGACGGCGGCAACAAGGAGGCATACGAGCAGGATGGCTGCGGCGATCCGGCGCATACGCAGGATTATCTAGGTCCCGGTTTAATAGCAAGACGAAATGACTTCGCCTGCACTTCCGCTGGTCGTCAAGGTGGGTGGAAGCCTCTTTGACCGGACAGCGTCTCTGATCGATATCTTTCAGGAGATCGGGCGCCCGGTGCTGATCGTGCCCGGCGGCGGGAAGTTCGCCGACCTCGTCCGGCGCCTCAACGTCTCCGATAACGCGGCCCACTGGATGGCCATCGCCGGTATGGAACAGTTCGGATGGTATATCGCCTCGCACGGCGTCCCGGCAACCTCCGAGATCGCGCTCCCAGAGGAGGTGACGGTCCTCCTTCCCTATTGTGCCCTCCGGCGGGCCGACCCGCTTCCCCATTCCTGGGATGTCACATCCGATACCATCGCCGCCTGGGTCGCACGCGAGCTCTCTCTGGATCTCCTCCTCTTAAAATCGGTCGACGGCATTCACCATCACCGAAGGCTTCTTTCACGCATCGAGGATCCCTCCCTCATCTCCGACGAGGTCGATCCCACGTTCATCCGATTTGTCTTCGAGCACGGTCTCCGGGCCCGGGTGGTGAACGGCAGGCACGAGGATCGGGTCCGTGGAGCTCTCCGGGATGAGGCGGTAACGGGGACTCTTCTCGAACCGAGATTTTAACTCCTGCGAGGGCAATATAATAGGTTAACTTTCGAGGAAGCGATAATGACAGCCAAAGAGCGATGTACCTCCTGCAACGCCACACTGGCGGTTGAAGGCTCGACCGGGTTCCCGTGCCCGGTCTGTGCGAACACGATCTACAGATGCTATCGGTGCAGGGAGCAGAGCATAGCCTATACATGCCCGAAGTGCGGGTTCCAGGGGCCATAAGCCATGGGTAACGTAGCCATTATCGTCAAGGTCATGCCCGAGTCGCCCGATGTCGACCGTGAGGCGCTCAAAGCAGCGATCCGGGCAGCTGTCCCGGTCGACGACATCAAGGAAGAGCCGATCGGCTTTGGCCTTGTGGCACTGAAGGTTGTTTCCGTCGTCCCCGATAAAGCCGGGGCTCCTGACGAGGTT
Source organism: Methanoculleus thermophilus (assembly GCF_001571405.1). Taxonomy (NCBI): domain Archaea; kingdom Methanobacteriati; phylum Methanobacteriota; class Methanomicrobia; order Methanomicrobiales; family Methanomicrobiaceae; genus Methanoculleus; species Methanoculleus thermophilus. Next base: position 155,482 of record NZ_BCNX01000008.1, read on the forward strand.
GAGAAGGCGCTCCAGAACCTTGAGGGTGTTGGCAGCGCGGAGATCCTCGAGTCCACCCTCGTGTAAGGTGGATTCGCACCACTTTTTCCCGTTCTATTGGGTCTTTTCCAGCCGCTCCATCACTTTAGCAGTGATCTTCTGGATCTTGGCGACCGATCTGCTGAATCCCGCGATCTCATCGTCTTCAAGACGGATCGCAACCGGGAAGACCCCTTCGCGGTTGATGCGAGCGGGAACACCAATGCAGACATCACCGATCCCGTGGATCTCGCTCTTGATGTAACTGGAGACGGTGAGGATCCTGTTCTCGTTTCCGAGAATCGTCCGGACAAGGGTTGCAATCGCTTCACCCGGTCCATAGACGGTAGCGCCCTTGTCTCTGATGATCGCTTCGCCGCTGGTCCTGACGGTCTCGATCATCTCCTGTGTGGGAAGTCCTGAGAACGTGGGCAGATTCTGGATCCGGATGCCGCCGATCGTCGTCGCCGACCAGAGCGGGACCATGCTCTTGCCGTGCTCGCCGATGATACGGGTATGCACCTCGCTGACGTGGACCCGGAAGTAGTGCGCGATGAGGGATTTTAAGCGCATCGAGTCGAGGTGCGTCCCGAGGCCGAAGACCTGCCTCGGCTCAAGCCCCGAATACTTCAGGGCAACGGCGGTCATGACGTCGACCGGGTTTGTGATGACAAAGAGAATAGCATCGGGCGATACCTGGCCGATGGTTCTGGCGGTCTCTGCGACAATCTTTGCGTTCTCGAAGGCGAGGTCGTTTCGGTCCTGGCCCGGCTTGCGGGGCACCCCTGCTGTACAGACAATAATATCCGAGTCTCTTGCATCGGCAAGGCTGGTGCTGTATGACAGCCGGACATCGGTGCCTCGTGCGGCGAACGAATCCGAGAGATCACGGCAGCAGCCTGCAAGAAAGTCTTCGCGCCCAGGTCTCCCGACAAGCAGCATATCGCTGACGTACGGGATCTCGGAGATAGTGTGGGCAGCAAACAAGCCGACGTTCCCTGTAGCCCCAAGAATCGTTACTTTTGCCATGAAGATCGCCGTTGGGGACACGTCCGCAGTCGACCGTGCGCGCAAACATGCACCACTGCACCCCTCCTCCACCCCGCAACCCCATGGGCGCCGAACGTCCACGGTAAGTCTGCTCCCTTCCGGGCCTGAACCGGTACCCGCGGCAAGAGGTCGCCGCCCCCTCCGGGGCTTTGATCCCTCTCCGTCGACCTCATAGGACGAGGTTTCTCCGTCGGGGCGCAGCGGATTCTGCAAGCCGCTGCGGCCTTCCTTGGACTTCGCCCCCCGCGTGACGACGGTTTCGGGTGACAGGTGACGCCGAGCCACCCGGGCTAGTCCCCGTATACAATGGGCTCTAAGGGATAAAAATAACTCCGCCCACGGAAGACTGCCAGGCCCGGGTGATCCGCGCGACCTTCCCGGCATCTCGCTTCTCGAAGAGGTCCAGAGCGGTAAGGTCGACTTCTGGCGGAAGAACGGTCGAAAGCAGCCTCAGATCTCCCTGATAGACCGCCGCCTCCTCTGTATCGGCGATCAGGATGGGATCGCGCGCGACCGGGTTGCGCCGGAGGTCGTCGTAGGACCGGTGCATCGTCACCTCCCCGATCTTGAGGAACTCGCGGTTCAGGTGGAGGTTGCAGGCGGTCCAGTAGGCGGCCGCGTACCAGGCGTCGTTGCAGATGACGCGCGGGACACCCATGCGTGCGGCGGCTAGCCCGAGGGTTCCGGCCCCCGAGCACGCGTCGACGAAGACCCGGGGCCGGTGCTCCCTGATCTGGCGTTCGAGGGAGAGGATCTTTTCGTCACGGTTCCGGGGGAACTCGATATGCAGGACCGATTGCTGCTTGTAGACGGCGATCGGTCCTGCCCGCGTCGGAAAGATATCGGCCCGGACGTCGCAGCCCGCAAGCAGGGTATGGGTCGTGGGCGCCGCGTCGGTATCGTTGATCCCCGGTGTCCCTGGGCCTGCTTTGACGACACCCTTAACCTCCGGGACCGTATCGATCAGGCGTGCTGCCGCCCGCTCTCCTATTGCCCTGGAGAGAAGGACGAGCGATCGCGGCGGGAGATAGGGAGGCCTCCGCATGGCGTAGCCGGGATGGACGAGCGGTGTCCCGACGGCGGCGAGGGGTTCGGTCCCGGCAAGATCCCCTTCATCGACCATCACCCGGTAGATCTCGGCAAAGACCTCGTCGATGAACCGTTTCCCGCAGGTGGGACAGGGTTCTGCCGGATCGATACCGGGCGGCGGGCTTTGTTTGTCGTAGACGAGCCCCATGCAGTCCGGGCAGGGGGCGAAGCGTTCCGGCAGATCGGCAAGGAGTTTGCGGGCCTCGGTGAGGCAGTCGTGCCCGCAGACGGGACAGTGCATACACGATTCTGTTGGGGCCCGCAGCATATAGGTGTATCACGCGGCCCGCGGCACGACCACGAGCCCCTCCCTGAGCCAGCCCCAGGCATCCCGAAGACGCCCCTCAGGGAAGTAACGGACATCGACGTCGACGAAACCGACGAAGAGACTCGGTAATCGATTCATCCATTCCCGCCACCGTTCCCCGCCGACGACGGCGATCCGATCGACACTCTTGAGCCCCGGCCACTGCCTGAAGGCGTCCCAGCCCTCCCCCGGTCTCCAGCTGCGGAAACCCTCGATCTTAAAGAGAATCCGGACGTTGTCGTGGTCTTCCATTGCTCGTGTAAGTTCAGGTATCAGGATGGTGGCGTAATCACTCTCACTCATTTTTCCATCGAACCGGAACCCGATCACACGTCCTGAACTCTCTCTCATCCGGTCAAGCATGGGTCCTCCTATAACTTCCAGAGAGAAAAAACCTCTGCCGGATAGGGGTGTCGTTCCGGCAAGGAACACTGATATATCCCTATACGAGTATTCCTCTGGTAGCGCCCGGTTCCGGCAGGGAGACAGTGGCACGATGGGACCTGAGTTCTTACTTGCGGTCATCCTGGTCATCAATGTCGTATTCGCCGTCATCATCGTCTTTTACGAGCGGAGAAACCCGATAGCGGCGGTGGCCTGGCTGATGGCCCTCTTCCTCATTCCTCCGATAGGGTTCGTCCTCTATCTCTTCTTCGGCCAGAACTACACCCGGCGGAGGATCTGTGCTATGATGGAGGGAAGAGACCTCCTCCGGGATCTCCTCCTTGCGCAGGAGCGCACGTTTTCCGATCCCCGTCACCGGTTCACCAGACCAGAGGCAGACGAGTTTCGCGAGACGATCCTTCTCCTCCTTCGCAACGACCGGGCGTGCCTGACCGAGAAGAACCACCTCGATCTCTACACCCGCGGCGAGGATATGTTCGAGGCGCTCTTTGCTGCAATCAGGGGGGCGCGCCACCACATTCACCTGGAATACTTCATCGTCAACAACGACGACCTCGGTCGGTCGGTCATCCGTGCCCTCGCAGAGAAGGCCCGGGAAGGCGTCGAGGTCCGCCTCCTCATCGACGCTATGGGGGTCCGGGCCGGGGGAGGGTCCCGGGCCGCGTTCTCGGAGCTTACGGAGGCCGGCGGGAAGATCGGTGTCTTCCTTCCGGCGATCTACCGGTTCAACTACCGCAACCATCGAAAGATTGTCGTCGTCGACGGGACGCTCGGCTTCATCGGCGGGTTCAACATCGGGGACGAGTATCTCGGAAGAGGGCCGCTCGGCACCTGGCGCGACGCGGCCGTCCGGATCGTGGGAGATGCCGTCAGGATGCTCCAGTACCGGTTCCTCCTCGACTGGAACTACACAACCGGTGAGCGCCTAGAGCCCGGACCTCTTTACTTCCCTGACCCGGGATCCTCCACCGGCACGACCCCCGTTCAGATCGTCTCCGGGTGCCCGGGCACCCGGTGGAATCCGATAAAAGAAGGCTACATCAAACTGATCAACTCCGCCCGGGAGTCGGTCTACATCCAGACGCCCTACTTCATACCGGACGAGAGCGTCATGGATGCCCTGCGGCTCGCCGCTCTCTCCGGGGTCGATGTCCGGATCATGATCCCCTGCAAACCCGACCACCCGTTCGTCTACTGGGCGACCCTCTCGTTCATCGGCGATCTCCTTGATTCCGGTGTCCGGGCCTACACATACGATGACGGGTTTTTGCATGCAAAGACGATCGTCGTCGATAGAAAAGCAGGGTCAATTGGGAGCGCGAACTGGGATATCCGGAGTTTCCAGTTGAACTTCGAGGCGAACGCCTTCTTTTATGACGCGAGGATAGGGGCCGAGTTTGCGCGGAGATTCGAAGAGGATCTCGTCATCTCCACCGAGATCACCCCGGAGCGCTACCGGGCGCGGTCCATCCGGGTCCGGATGAAAGAGTCGATATCCCGTCTTTTTTCGCCCCTCGGCTGAGAGCGTTCACCGGTTCAGTTGCTCCTCGACAAACTTCCGGATCCGGGGGATACTCTGCTCCCAGCGCGCCTGAAGAATCGGGACGGTGTAGATGATGTGGTGCGGGAGGACTGCAGTCCCCATCACGGCTTTCTCGACGAGCGGCCGCTCACGGCCGATGACGACCGTCTCCCTCTTACGGATGGCATCGAGAAGTTCGTCCACCGTCTCCGCCTCGGCACAGGTGACGACCCCGCCGAGCTCGTGGAGGAGGTGGCCGTCGGTCCCGCCGGTCCGCCCGAGGTCGTGGGCGAGAGCGAGCCGGGCGGCCTTCAGGTTATGGGAACGGGCCATCCCGCCGCAGATCACCTCAAGAGCGTCGAGGCGGGAGAAGACCTCCTCTCCGATGCACCTGCCTGCGACGCACCGCTCGACCCCGCGGTTCAAGAAGGCGTAGCCGCAGGGGTGCGCCTCGACGGCGATGCAGGAGTAATCCTCCCGGCGATCGAGGATATCGGGGGTGTCGAGGCGTATGGCGGTGAACGGACCGTTCCTCCGGTTCTTCTCGATGTGGCGCCGGTAGAAGTCTAAAAGATCGGCGACTGAGTAGAAGTAGAAGAGGAGGTGCGGACCATCGTTCGCGCTGACCTCGATCCCCGGGACGAGGGGGACCCGGATCCCCTGCCTCCTTGCCTCGACGACACCGCTTGCCTGGTTGTGGTCGGTGATCGCAAGCCCGATCCCCTGCCGGGCCGCGAGTTTCAGCGCGTCCCGGACGCGGGTGGGTGAGTCGGAATGCCGCGTATGGAAGTGGAGGTCTACAGGGAGAAGCCCAAGGCGCCGGATCTCTTCTGGTTGGGGTTTTTGGAATATAATATCTTTATAATAGTGCATGGGATCGCTGTTCTGTCGATCATCGGTTGGTCGCCCGGGATGAAAAAGAATTGCCTGATCTCTGAAATCGGCTAAACGGCTTCTATTCCGCCTCCAGGGTGATAGGTTCCCGCAGCCAGTCGATGGCGGCGTCAAGGTGGTCGTTTGTGAAGTAGCGGACATCGATTCCGGTAAAACCGACAAAGAGCCCGGGCAGGTGGTTCATCCATTCCTCCCACTTCTCCCCGCCGACGATCGCGATCCGGTCGACTATCCTCATCCCCGGCCAGTCCTTGAGGGCCTCCCAGTACCCGTGTGCCCTCCAGCCGTGAAAATCAACGATCTGGAAGAGTATCCGGAGCGTCGGATGGTCTTTTCGTGCCTTCTCAAGCGCCGGGATCAGCGTCCCGGTATAGTCGGTCTCCGTCATCTCACCGTCGAACCGGAACCCGACGATGCCTCCCGCACCCGTCTCCATCCGTTCAAGCATGGCGCTCCCTCTCCGGGCTGCATCAGAAAAAGGTTCCGGTTCTCACCCGGCCTGCCCCTCCCCCGGGGTCACCATCCTGCCTGTGATCTCCTCTTTCGAGTACCGGGAGAGGTAGCGGTTCCCGGCAAGCGCGACGACGATCGACCCGATGAGGACGAAGATCATATCGAGCATGGTATCATCGAGGCCGTGCTGGAGGTTTGTCCCTAGGATTGTATCGAAGGTCCACTCGTAGATCTCCCAGAACCCCTCCATCGCCATCGCGGCTATGATGATGAACCCGACGATCATCCACCTCGAGAGGTTGAGCCGGCTGAACCGGTCGAGGAGGAGGACAATGACGAAGGCAAGCACCGAGACGGTTATACCGGAGACGAGGTGGGCGATCTTGTCGTAGTAGGGGTAGTAGATATCGTAGAACCCCCGGATCTCGCCGGCGATATGGAAGTAGAGTGAGAGGGCGATAAGAAGGTTGACCTCCCAGGGGAGCGTGAGGCTCAACCGGCGGGTGAGGACGGTCGGGACGAGTGTCAGGCCGAGCGCGACAACACCGGTAAAGACCTGCGAGTATTCACCGAGCGAGAGCGCAAGGAGGACGTTTCCGGCGATGAGGAACTGGAAAAGGTAGGCGAGGTAGAGACCGAGGGGTCTCTTCATAAAGGAGTATTGGGCAGCGGTCCGTAAACACCTTCTGCTCTATTATCACTCCCTGACCCGGATCTCGATCTCCGAGAGTTTTTCGTAGATCCGGCGCCTCTCCATCTTGCGTCGGTAGTCGTAGAGGAAATACTCGTAGGTATCCCAGACGGTCACCCAGATCAGGATGGTGGTAAGGCCGGTGAGCATGGTCAAGGGGGCGTCAGTGAGGTACATGGCAGCGAAGCCGGCAATCACCAGGGCGACCGGCACGGTGAATAGGGCAACGGTGATGCTGGTCCATCCTTCCCGGCGAGAGACCCGCATATCGTTGTCGGGATCGGCCAGCCGGAATGAGAAGTGCCGCCGGATCGCCTCAGGAAGGAGTTTGGCCTCCCCCGGGGAGAGCGACCCCCGCGGAAGGCCTATGGTGATGGCGGCGATCTTTTTGACGTTGTACCCGTTGAGGTAACTTACGATGTACTCTTCGGCGAACTCAGTGATCTCCCGCGTGGGGAGGGGAGACGGGTCATCCGGGTCGAGAAGTTGATCCAGCGATTTGAATCGGAATTCGATCTCGAGTGCCCCGTCCTGTTCGGTCTCTGTGACCCTGACTTCCCGCATTTTCTGTGTTTTCCTCCGGATTTGTATTACGGTGCGATGAAGATCTGTCCCGGGATATCTGGCGCCATCAGTAGAAAAGTGTGGGGTGTTGACGCTCACGCGGCAGGTGGCGGAACTTCCATTTTTGCCGGTGTGCCGGCGCCGAAAGCTTCGCGGAGGTTCGCCTCCTCCTTCTCCGAGAGTGACGTCCGGATGACGTGTCCGCCGTACTCCTTGATGGCGTCGACCACCTTGTCCGGCGTCATCTTCTTGACGAGCAGAAAGACCGCGGAGTTGCCCGGCCTGACGCTCTCGGCGACTTCTTTGATGAATTTATCGTCGATGCCGTAGTCGGAGAACCGCCCGGCGAGCGCCCCGGCGATCGCGCCGATGGCAAGCCCGAAGATCGGGGCAAAGAAGATCAGACCGATGAGAAGCCCCCAGAATGCCCCCGAGAGTGCTCCCATACCGGCAAGGTTCGTAGCCTGCTTGATCTCGGTCTTGCCGTCCCGGTGGTGGACGACGACCACCAGGTCCTCCAGTTCGATGATGTGCTCCTTTGAGAGATCGGCAAGCCGGTCTCTGACACGGAACGCGGTATCCTCGCCCTCGTAGGCGATGGCTATCAGGTCACTCATACCATTCTCCCCTGCATGAGGCGCATCCGGGATACGATGGAGTGTATATAAGACCTGCGGTACCCGGCCCTTACTCCCCTTTCCCGGCGCTCATCAACTCCCCGATCCACCGTGTCTCCTCCCAGCTGTCGAGGAAGAGTTTCACCGCGATCGTCAGGGGTATGGCGAGGAAGACCCCGACTGTTCCGAGGATGAGCCCCCAGAAGACGACGGAGAAGAGGACGACGAACGGCGAGAGGTTGAGTTCCTGTCCGGCCATCCGGGGGAGGACGAGATTCTCGGCGGCGGCGTCGATGAGGGCGATGGCGATGATGACGGCGAGAGCTCCAACCGGCCCGAACTCGATAAAGGCGAGGAGGGTCGGAGGGATTGCGGCTACGACGAGACCGATGTAGGGGACATAACTCAGAACGAAGGCGATGAATCCCCAGAGGATCGCGAAGTCGATCCCGAGGAGGGCGAGGAAGATCCCGGTCCCTGCTCCGGTGATCAGGTTCACTTTCGTCCTGACCACCACGTAGTCGATGAGGAGCCTGCCCGACTGCGAGAGGTGCTGGTAGAGGGCACTCTCCGCCCCGAGATGCCGCTTGAGGGTGGCCGAGAGTCGGGGGGCTTCAATGAGCAGGAACCCGATCCCGACAAAGACCAGGAAGGCGTCGACGGCGAGACCCCCGATCTGCTGGGCAATCCCGGCAATCTGCTGAATGACGAACCCCTGGTCGATGTAATCCCATACCGTGAAGTTGCCAAGATCGATGCCGTAGCCGGCGAGGGCGGCAGCCTGGGCTTCAAGGGCCGCCTGGTAGCGCGGCAGGGAGCGGACGAACCCGGTGAGGGCCACGCCGAGGAAGGCGATGACCCCGGCAAAGATCCCGATGAGCCCTGCGACGACTATTACGGCGGCAAGGATTTGCGGCACTCCCCGTCGGGTCAGCCACGCCATGACGGGTGCGGTGATCATCGCAAAGAAGACGGCAACGAGGAGCGGGCCGAGGATCGGCGTTGCCGCTCTCGCCCCCGCGAGCACGATGACGACTGCGGCCCCTATGATCGCGATCCGGGCAGGGGGGGAGAGGTTCTCGCCGATGATCTTCACAAGGACGATATGGGTCTTCCCAAAAGAAAGAGTTTTCCGGGCGAGTTTTTAATCTCCGGCCTCCGCTGCCCGGATCGCCCCCTGGAGCGACTCCCAGATGACCGGGGTTGCAAGGAAGATGTTTTTCCGGCCGATGGTCCCGGCTGCTCCGCTCTCTTCGAGGCCCGCAAGGAGCCGGGGTTCGACCTCGGCGAGGATGAACCGACCGTTGTGGGCCCTGACCTTCCGGGCGTAACGCTCAAGCATCCGGAAGAGGCCGATCCCGGCCTCGCTCCTCCCCCGGAGGGCGAGGATGACGACGGCGCTCTCCGACCCCTCGGGGGACGGGAGCGAGCGCTCGATCGCCCGGAGGGTGGCGAAGTAGACGCTGCCGGAGATCGAGAGGATGGTGGTCGTGCCGGAGGGAAGTCGGTCGGGCACCGGTTCCACCCGGAAGATCCACTCGTCGACCGGCACGAGGTGGACAACGCTTGCCTCCCGGGTGGAGGTGACGAGGTAGATGACGAGCGAGAGGAGGACGCCGATGTAGATGCTGTACTGGAGCGGGAGGATCTGGGTGGAGGTGAAGGTGGCGACCATCCCCCAGCGTCCCGGGCGGGAGTACTTCCAGATGCAGGCGATCTCGCGGGGCTGGTAGATGAGTTCTATCCCGATGAGGATCAGGATGCCTGCAAGCGCCGGGAGGGGGATCAGTTCCGCGAGCGGCCCGGCGACGAGGATGATCACCCCGACGATGACGCCCGAGATGAGGTTTGCCGCCCGGGTCTTGGCTCCCGCAGCGACGTTTAGGGCCGTTGCGGAGAGGGAGCCGCTTGATGGTGCGCATTGAAAGAAACTGGCAAGGATGTTCGTCGCCCCCTGACCAAGGAAGTCCCGGTTCACGTCGGCGACGGTCCCGTCGGGCTCGGGGGTCGTCTCCGTGACCCCGACGGCCATCACGAGCCCGATGATGGCAAGCGCAAGCGCCGGGATCAGGAGTCCGGGCGCGAGGGCAAGATCGGGGATGACTGGGGCAGGGAGGCCGGCGGGGATCGAGGCGATGCTCCCCACGATTGCAACCTCCGGGAATGCGATCCGGGCGATGAGGGTCGCGATGATGACGGGGAGGAGGAGGGCGACGGAGCGGAGGCGCTTCAGTTGCCGGAAGCCGAGGGCGAGGGCGATGGTGAGGAGCCCGACGGCGAGCGCCTCGGGCTGGAGCTCGTCCGCGTGGAGGAGAAGATCGGGTACGGCAAGGATCTGGATCGCCTCCCGCGGGAGCTGGTAGCCGGTGAGGTTTCCAAGCTGCGCGAGGACGATGAGGAGGGCCGCCCCCGCAACAAACCCGGTGAGGACGGAGTTTGATATGAACCGGGTCAGGCTGCCCGCCTTGATGAGCCCGAACCCGAGCTGGAAGGTCCCGACGAGGAGCGTCAGGACAAAGAGGGTGGCCGGGACGTCGGCCTCCGGGACCGGGGCGAGGACCGAGTAGATCGAGACCGCAAGGACGTTTGAGAGCATCACCCGAAGGTAGGTGGAGCCGGTGAGAAACGCCCCGAACGCCGTCGAGAAGATCGCGGTGTAGAGGCCGTAAACCGGGTTGATCCCGGCGACGAGCGCAAACCCCATCACCTGGGGGATGCCGACGAGGGCGGTGGTCGTCCCGGCGACGATGTCGGCGGGGAGGCTCTTTTTCCAGTTCGTCTCGCCACCCGGCATACATGAGGAGGGAACGAACCGCGGGATATAGGTTGTCCCTGCCGGGGTAACCGTCCGGAGGTCCCCGGACAGAATATCTGGTAAATGGCTTGTGGTCTAACTGGTTATGACGTCGCCGTGGGTTGGCGAAGTTGTACCGCTAGACCATACTAGACCATTATTAAGGGGTAGGTGAAGGTCGATGGATAGAGGATGCTTGATGAGATTCGGGGTCGGGTGCAGCCGCCAGCGCGAGAAGGGATGTCCCGAGGATGAGGACGACTCCACCGACTGGTCACCCTGAGCGGAGATGAGGGCGCCCGCTCTGCCATTTTTCTTTAAAATTCGAGTGGGCCCGGAGGGATTCGAACCCACGACCGCTCGGTTATGAGCCGAGCGCTCTAACCGGACTAAGCTACGGGCCCCAAACGAGCGCCAAGACCCGCGGACTTGGAGATTGGCGCAAGTTACTGCCGATCCCGGGATCCGCACGGATCACGGTGCACATAAACATCTCCTTTGAACGTTATATATTATGCGCACCAATCCCCGCCTGTCTCGCGCTCCTTTTCTCTTACACCTCCCGTGCCGCCGGGTCGGCCGTCCGGATGACCGAGAGCACCTCCTGCACTTTCCCATCCATGAGATCCCTCGTCTCCGCTTCAAGGTTCAGCCGCACCACCGGCTCGGTGTGCGAGGGGCGGATGTTGAACCACCACGTCGGGTAGCCGATGGTCAGGCCGTCGAGGTGATCGAGGTCGGCGTCCCGGTAGCGTGCCTCGAGCACCGCGAGCACCGCCGAAGGATCGCGCACCGCAAGGTTGATCTCCCCGGTCGAGGGATAGCGCTCCAGCGGCCGGATGAGCTCGGAGAGGGTCTGACCGCTTGCTGCGAGGATGTTTGCGACGAGGACCATCGTTAGAAGTCCGTTGTCGGCGTAGCCCATATCCCGGTAGTAGTAGTGGCCCGAGAGTTCGCCGGCGAATATGGCCTTCTCCTCCCGCATCAGGGCCTTGATGAAGGCGTGGCCCACCCTCGAGCGGACGGCCCGGCCCCCGGCCATCTCGATCGCCTCGACGACCGCCCTGCTCGACCGGAGATCGTAGAGGATCGTCGCCCCTGGGTTCTCTCCAAGCAGGTAGTCGGCGATCAGCGCCGTCACCAGGTCCTCCCGGACGCGTTCGCCCCGCTCGTCGATGAATCCGCACCGGTCGCCGTCGCCGTCGAACGCGACTCCGAAGTCCGCACCCTCGGCGACGACCCGTTCTTGAAGTTCTTGAGTGGTCTTGGGGTCGAGCGGGTTTGCGTGGTGGTGGGGGAACCGCCCGTCGGGCTCGAGGTAGAGAGGGATGAGCCGCCAGGCCGGGACCCGCTCAAAGAGCCGGGGCACCTCCGGCCCAACCATCCCGTTCCCGGCGTCCGCCACGATCGTGAGGGGCCCGGGGCTCCGGACGAATCCGGCCACCTTTCCGATGTAGTCGTCGAGCATATCGGTCCTGCGGCACGATCCGGCGGCGCGGACGACCGGCTCCTCATCGGTCAGGGTCTCGAGGAGCGGCAGGTCCCGGTCGCCGGAGAGCGGGACGGCGTCTTCGCGGGCGAGTTTGAATCCGTTCATCTCCCCGGGGAGGTGCGAGGCCGTCACCATCACCCCGCCGTCGAACTTCCCCGCGGCGATGGCGTAGTTGAGGAGCGGGGTGCTCACCATCCCGATATCGGTGACCTCCGCTCCGGCCTCGACCGCACCCTCGATGAACGCCCGGGCAAGCGCCGGGGACGAGAGGCGCATATCCCGCCCGACGACGATCTGCTCCGCCGCAAGGAGACGGATGAAGGCGTTTCCGATCCTCTTTGCCGTCACCTCGTCGAGTTCGTCCGGGTAGCGCCCCCGGATATCGTAGGCCCGAAAGATCTCTGCCATCTCACGTCTCCCCCCGAAGCGGTGAGATCGCCCGCAGGCGCTCAATCACCCCCGGGAGGACCGAGAGAACGTAATCGATATCGTCGTCGGTATTCCGGGAGCCGAGGGTGAGCCGGAGCGAGCCGTGCGCCTCCTCGTGCGGAAGACCGCAGGCCGTAAGGACATGCGAGGGCTCAAGCGATGCCGAGGTGCAGGCGCTCCCCGTCGAGGCGGCGATCCCGAGCGCATCGAGCATAAGGAGGATCGATTCGCCCTCGACGTAGCGGAAGGCGACGTTCACGTTGTTCGGGAGCCGCTCGGTAGGGTGGCCGTTTAAGCGGGTATCCGGGATGGTCTCCAGGATCTTGCGGATCAGCCTATCCCGCATCGCGGCGAGCCTGGGGGACTTCTCCGGCATCTCGGCGACGGCCAGTTCAATCGCCCGCCCAAGCCCGACAATCCCGGGAACGTTCTCCGTCCCGGCCCGTTTTCCCCGCTCCTGCGCCCCGCCGTCGATAAACGTCCCGATCCGGGTCCTCTTTCTGATGTAGAGCGCTCCCACCCCTTTCGGCCCGCCGAACTTGTGGGCCGAGAGTGCAAGCAGATCGGCCCCCATATCGTCCACGCTCACCGGTATCGCCCCGATCGCCTGGACGGCGTCGGTGTGGAATGGAATATCATGGTCGTGAGCGACTTTCGCGATCTCTGCGACCGGTTCGATCGTCCCGATCTCGTTGTTTGCGGTCATTATCGATATGAGGATGGTCTGATCCGTGATCGCCTCCTCGACCGTAGCCGGGTCCACCCGGCCGAACTCGTCCACGGGGAGGTAGGTGACCCGGTAGCCCTGCTTCTCGAGGCTCTCGCAGGTGTGGATGACGGCGTGGTGCTCGATCGAGGATGTGATGATATGATCGCCCTTCTTCCTGTTTGCCGCCGCCACCCCCTTGATTGCCCAGTTGTCGGCCTCGGTTCCCCCGGAGGTGAAGAAGATCTCTTCGGGGCTTGCACCGATCGCCGCAGCCACCTTCCTCCGTGCCTCCTCCACCGCCTCTTTCGCCTCCCGGGCGAGGGTGTAGAGCGAGGAGGGATTCCCGAACCGCTCCGAGAAATAGGGGAGCATCGCCCGGGCGACCTCCGGACGCGTCGGGGTCGTCGCCGCATGGTCCATGTAGACCGATCGTTTCTCTTCCATCCTGGTCACTTCGCCGGCATCGGCTGGAACCCGCGCATCGTCTCCGCCATCTCCCGGAGCCGCCGGTCCACGAGGTAGTTCACCGTCCCTTCCTCATACGTCCCGTCTTCCCGGCGGGTACCCGCCGGAACCCCGGTGAGGATCTCGATCCCCTCGTCGATCGTCCGGACAGGGTAGATACGGAACTTCCCGGCCTTTGCGGCCTCGACGATCTCCTCTTTCAGCATCAGGTTCTGGACGTTGCTTGCCGGGATCAGGACTCCCTGGTTTCCGTTGAGCCCTTTTGCCTTGCAGACCTCATAGAATCCCTCCAGTTTCTCGTTGACGCCGCCGATTGCCTGGACCTCTCCCTTCTGGTTCACGGAACCCGTGACAGCGAGGTACTGCTTTATGGGGAGACCCGAGAGCGCCGAGAGGAGGGCGTAGAGTTCGGTGCTCGAGGCGGAGTCGCCCTCAATCCCCTCGTAACTCTGCTCAAAGACGAGCCGGGCCGAGAGAGAGAGGGGTTTGTCGTGTGCGTATTTGTTGTTGAGGTAACCGTTGATGATGAGGACCCCTTTGGTATGGATCGGCCCTCCAAGCGCCGCTTCCCGCTCGATATCCACGATACCCTCTCGGCCGACCCCGACGCTCGCGGTCACCTTCGACGGCCGGCCGAAGGCAAAGTCCCCTAGCCCGATCACCGATAGACCGTTCACCTGGCCGACCTTCTCTCCCTCGGTATCGATGAGGAAGATCTCGCGCTCGATGGCCTCCTCGATCTTCTTCTGGATCAGGTTCGAGCGGTAGACCTTCTCCTCGATCGCCTTCATGATATGCTGCTTCTGGATCAGGTCCGACCCGTCGCTTGCGGCATAGAAGTTCGCCTCCCGGATGAGATCCGCGATCGCAGCGAAATGGGTGGAGAGTTTCTTTTTATCCGCGGCAAGACGCGAGCCGTGCTCGATCACCCTCGCGATCGCCTCCCGATCGAGGTGCCGGAGGTTCTCCTCCCGGACGAGGTTGCACATAAAGTCGGCATACTTTCTCGCGTTCTCGTCGTTTCGGTCCATCACGGTATCGAAGTCGGCTTTGACCTTGAAGAGCTCCTTGAAGTCCGGGTCCAGTTGATAGAGGAGATGGTAGAGCATCGGGGTCCCGATCAGGGCCACCTTGATATCAAGGGGTATCGCCTCGGGCTTGATGGTCTTTGCCGTGATGAACCCCATCCGCTCGCCCGGCTCCTCGATGACGATCTTCCCGGTCTTTAAGGCCGTCTTGAGCCCGTCCCAGGAGAAGGGGGCTCGAAGGAGGTCTTCGACATTGAGGACGAGGTAGCCGCCGTTGGCTTTATGCAACGATCCCGGCCGGATCATCGTGAAGTCGGTTGTGAAGATTCCAAACTGCACCTCCCTCTCGATCTTTCCAAGAAGGTTCTGGAAGGTCGGGTTCTCCTCGACGATCACCGGCGCCCCTTTGGCCTCGGCGTTGTCGACGACGACGTTCACCTCGTACTTCCGGAACGGAAGCTCCCGGATGAAGGCCTGGAACTGGGGCGGGATCCCGGGCTGCTCAGGCATGCCGAGGAAGGTCTGGAGATTCTCGAGTATGTCGTTCTGAACGGCGTCGATGTACTCGGGGATCTCAGGAACGTCGGCATACTTCTCTTTTAATTCGGCAACGAGGTTCCCGATCGCGTAGAGCGCGATGTCGTGGTTTAATCCCTTGACCGCCTCCATACCCTGCCGCTCAAGGTCCTGGACCTGCCGCAAAGTGTTCCGGAGTTCCGTGTTCAGGGCGTCCCGCCGCCGCTGGATCTCTGCCCGCACGTCCTCGGGGAGCGTGATCACCTCCTCTTCGGGTGTCGGCCGGCCGTCGATGACCGGGATGGTCAAAAGACCGATGGGGCTCATCTGGATGACAAACCCGGCTTCCTGGGCGCGCTGATTGATCCTGGCAATGAGATCGGTCCTCCTGTCCTGGAGCGACTGGAGAGTCTTATCCCGCCGCTCGGTATACGCTTCGCTCTGGAATGCCCGGGGAAGCGCCTGCCGGACCTCCTCGATGAATCGTTTCATGTCGTCCCGAAACTCTGTCCCCCTCCCTGCCGGAAGGGAGATGGCGTTGGGCTCGTACTGGTTCTCAAAGTTATGCACGTAGACCCAGTCGTTTGCTCTCGACTTGGCCTTCGCGAGCTGGTCAAGGAAACTCCGCACAGCGCTCATCCGCCCGGTCCCTTGGGCGCCTGCAGCGTAGACGTTGAACCCCCGCTCCCGGATCTCAAGACCGAACCGCAACGCCCGGAGTGCTCGCTCCTGACCGATGATCTCTTCGAGCGGGCGCATCTCTCCGGTACTTGCGCACTCAAGGTTATCCGGTCTGTAGATGCTCCGGTATTCTCCGATATCTAGAGGCTGAATCATTCATCTCACCAAGTTCCTGCAACCATACCGCAGGATGTCGCCGGTCTTAAAAAAGATTCCCCGACCCGGCATGAGATGGCACGATGGTTGGTTTCACTCTCTCGCTCATGGAGTCAACCGGATCATTGCCGGCGGGATGGGCCTGCGGGCCGCTTCGTTCTTCTAGGAGAACGGCGCGGAGTGTGGCGGGGACTATCCGGCCTCCTTTTCTGCACCGCTAACGTTCAGCCTTCTGGCCGGGGGACTATGCTGATCGAGCCCTACGTTCTCCTGCAGAAACGGCGTTTGAGCGCCGGGGAATCAGGACTTTTGGAAAAAAGAGTTTTCTCGGTTTAGAACCGGGGTTTTCTGTGCTTGGGGAGGCAGTCCTGGCAGTAGACGGGCCTGCCTTCGGTCGGCTTGAAGGGTACTTCGCACTCCTTCCCGCAGTCAGAACAGATGGTCTTTGTCATTTCACGGGGGCCGCCGAAGTTTCTCGGACCACCGAAATTTCTGTTTCCTCTATTATAATCCATTGGATTGCTCATGCAGATAGTAACACTGCCTGTAAGGATACGGGTGTATGCTATATAAGGTACTCCATCGATCCGGAAACAACTATGCCTTCCGCTCTGGATCCAGTTCTCCCCGGCAGGATGCCCCAAGGTTTATGGATCTACGAACGAGTCTCTCCCCGGTGATTGATGATGAACGGATCCCAACTGAAGTATCGCGTTGAGGTTCTTGGCGACCGCGGCGGTATCGAGCGCTACGGCCCTTTCAACGAGCAGAGAGCCCGGGAGTTCTTCGAGGTCGAGGAGAGCCTCGGCGGGACCGCCAGGATCGTCCGGCTGGAGGAGGATGGACTCAGGGAGACGTGGCGGGTCGTCACGGAGTGCGGCGACTGGGGCGGCGTGCCGAGAGCGGAAGCGCCGCCGTCGCAATGAATCGGGAAAGAACGTTTACTCACGCGGCTTCAATCCGGCGGCCGCAAAGACCGCATCTCTTCCTGCGCGCTCCATCATCTCGCCAAGCCGCTCTCCTGGCAGTGCTCTCTCCCGGTAACTTTCAAGAACCTTTCCTACAATCCCGAGCACCTCTTCTTCGGCGATCAACCCGTCCGCCTCGATCCCGGTCTGAAGGACCCTTCCCGACCTCCCGCCGAGGAAGAAGCGCACCCCCTCTTTCTGGACCCCAATAGCATCCATGGGGCAGATCGTTATGCAATCGCCGCATCCAACGCAGGCTTCTTCGGAGTAGTGGGCCTCGCCGTCGACGACCCGGACGGCTCCTTCGCGACAGGTCTTCTCGCACGCGCCGCAACCGTTGCACTCCCCGACGCCGTACTCTGGGAACCGCAGGCCCATGATCCCGATGTCGTTTAATTGAACTCTCGCGCAGTTGTTTGGGCATCCGGTGACGGCGATCTTGAGTTTCCAGGGGAGTTCGTATCCTCCGTAGCGCTCCTCGATCGCCCGGGCGAGCCCCTGCGTGTCGCAGCACCCGTGCCTGCAGGTCGTACCCTTGCAGGCGACGACCGACCGGAGGGCAGCCCCGGTGCTCCCCGGCTCTATCCCCGCCTCCCGGAGCCTTTCTGCAACCGCTTGGGCGTCCCGTCGGTCGATGTTTGGGAACTCCACGTTGAGCCGCGTCGTCAGCCCGATCGTCCCGTCACCGAACTCCTCCGCGATCCGTGCCAGTGCCGCCATCTGCGGCGCGGTCATCAAGCCGGCGAGGATCTTTCCGCGGACTGCGACTTTCCCCTTTTCCCGGAGTCTGATAACCCCCTGAAACTTCTTCCTGTCGGCCATATTCTAACTGTACGTATCGCGAGATCTCTGGTTAAACCATCCTGTGGAAAGTGGACACAAAGCGCATATACCCTCGCGCCCGATAACGGGGCGTGGACCTTCTAACCCAGGTATGCAACGTCCTGCTCTGGGCCGGGCTCATCAAACTTCTCCAGATGACCCTCTGGCCCAGCCTCCGCCAAACACTTGGCGACTACGCCTATCCGGCGGCATACCCGGCCTCCCTCCTCCTCTTTGCCCTTGCGACCTGGTACTGCGGCTTCTTCCGCATCCCGGTTGTCCTCGCCCTCCTTCTCTTCATTCTCCTCGGGATCTGGGGCATCCGGCGGGGGGACTACTGGATCCCCGGGATCCGGGGCAATCTTACCTGGGACGCGGTCTTCCTCGTCGGGTTTCTCTTCGCGCTTGCCGTCCGGTTCACGAATCCGCCCATCAACTACTTCAGCGAACAGTACATGAACCACGCCTTCATCGCGAGCATCATCCGTGAACCGGTCGTGCCGCCGCTCGATCCCTGGTTTGCGGGAGGAGATCTCACCGTCTACTACTACCTCGGCCACTGGCTGATGGGCACTCTTTCGATCGCCACCGGCATTCCATCGGAGGTGGCTTTCAACCTCGTCCCGGCCACGGTCTACGGGACGGCGTTCGTCGTCCTCTACGCCCTCGGCCGCCTCCTCCTCGATCGCTACCGATGGCTCCCCCTCGCGGTCCTCCTCATCGTCCCGCCGTCGGTTCTCTGGTCGCTCGCCGCGGGCGCCGATATCTACCAGGCCTTCCAGGAGACCAACTGGATCATTCATGGTGCCCGGGTCGAGTTTCCGGTCTTCTCACTCATCCTCGGGAACGTCCACGCCTTCGAGATGGCTCTCTTCAACGAGGTCTTCCTCATCTTCCTCCTCGGGTTTGCATGGTGCCGGTGGGGTGGGCTCGATCTCCGGGGGCGGGGGGCGCTCGCCCTCCTCCTTGCCCTCTCCATCGGCTCGATGCCGCTCCTCTCCTCCTGGGATGCTCTCGTCTACGCACCCCTAGTCGCGATCTTTCTCCTCGTGCTCGCTCTCCGTGAGCGGGACCGCTCCACACTCATGGCCGCCCTCTTCGTCCCCGCGTTCGCTCTTGCCCTCTACCTCCCCTACTACTTCCACCTCGAGCCTGCGGGTATCGGCGGGATCGGCACCGGGTTTCCCCCCACCGACCCGCTCGCGTTTCTCGCGGTCTGGGGCGGGTTTCTCGCTCTCACCTACGTCGCCGTCGCCCGGGATATACGCCGCTCCCCCTTCCTGCTCGCCGTCGCCGCACCGGCCCTCATCAGCGGCTACGTGGCTCTCGCGGTCATCCTCGTGCCGCTCGTCTATCTTCTCGTCCGGCGGGAGCGCTCGTTTGCCGACCTCCTCTGCATCGCCGGCCTTGCGGTCCTCGGCTTCTGCGAGGTCGTCTATCTTCAGGAGATGCTCGGGGGCGACTACAGCCGGTTCAATACAATCTTCAAGTTCTACTTCGATGCCTGGATTTTGCTCGGGACCGGCACCATTCTTGCTGCCGCCGGCTGGCTTTCCGGGCGGCGGCCGATCCCGGTATCCCGGTGGCTTGCACTCGCCGCCTCCGCTGCCCTCATCCTCGCACCGGTTGCCCTCAACATCGAGATCGGCCGGGGGCTCCTCGGGATCGAGTACCCTCCGGCGGGCTACCACACGCTCGATGGGCTTGCCTACCTTGATGCCACGCGACCCGCGGAGGCCGCGGCGATCGATTTCCTGCGGACGCTCGACGGTGACCACCGGATTGTCGAGGCGGAGAACGGCGATTATGGCTATTACTCCCGGATATCGTCTCTTACCGGTATCCCGACGATTCTCGGCCAGAGGAGTCACGAACTGACCTGGCGGGGGAACGGCCCCTGGTATACAGAGCGCCCGGCGGACATCCGGGCGATCTACGAGGACCCAGAGCGTTCTCTCGCGCTCATGGAGAAGTACAACGCGACCCTCCTCTACGTCGGCGAGCCCGAGCGCGAGCGCTACGACGTCCGACTCCCAGACCAGGGACTCACTCTGATCTATGATGAGGGTGGGGTTCGGATCTATGAGCGGGTTGGATAACCTTTATCGATACCTCTCCATAGGGAGGGGCCATGACACGAGCAGTCGTAGTCATGGTATCCGTGCTCGTCCTCATCGCTCTGGCAGGCGTTGCCGGGGCGCAGGTGAGCCCGGATAATGAGACCAACATGACGCAGACACCCGCTCCCGGGATCCCGGGCGGGAACTTGACGAACGCAGGATCGCCCTATGCAGCGGTGTTTGAGAACAATACATCCGTCACCCGACTTATTGAGGATGAACCGCTCAACGTGAGTCTCGAACCGATTGCCGAGGGTTTTGTCGCCCCGGTGATGCTCACGCACGCCGGCGATGATTCGGGCAGGCTCTTTGTCGTCGACCAGATCGGGACGGTCTCGATCATCTATCCTAACGGCACACGCGCCGAGGAGCCGTTCCTGGACGTTCGAGATCGTCTGGTCGACCTCGATCCGTCGTTTGATGAGCGCGGTCTCCTCTCGATAGCCTTC
Source organism: Methanoculleus thermophilus (assembly GCF_001571405.1). NCBI lineage: Archaea > Methanobacteriati > Methanobacteriota > Methanomicrobia > Methanomicrobiales > Methanomicrobiaceae > Methanoculleus > Methanoculleus thermophilus. The sequence continues at coordinate 175,721 of NZ_BCNX01000008.1, forward strand.
CACCCCGAATTCCGGGAGAACGGGAGGGTCTTTGCATTCTACAGCGCACCCCTCCGCGAGGGGGCGCCCGAGGGCTGGAACTGCACGAACCGTCTCGTGGAGTTCCAGGTCGATCCCGAGAACCCCGACCGGGTCGACATGACCTCGGAGAAGATCCTGATGGAGATCGACAAACCGCAGTTCAACCACAACGGCGGGAGCATCGGCTTTAGCCCCCGTGACGGCTACCTCTACGTCCCGCTTGGCGACGGTGGGGCAGGAGACGATAACGGGACCGGCCACACGCCAGTGATCGGGAACGCTCAGGATCTCACAAAGATCTACGGCAAGATGCTCCGGATCGACGTTGACAACGTCACCGCCACGAACGCAACACCGCCGGAGAACGCTACCTGGACGACGGCGGCCGGCACCCTCTACGGCATCCCGGCGGACAACCCGTTCGTCGCAAACACGAGCATCCCACCCGAGATCTACGCCTACGGTCTCAGGAACCCCGCTTACCTCCGGTTTGACGCCGAGGGCAACGCCTACGTGGCCGACGCCGGTCAGGAACTCTTTGAGGAGGTTGATATCGTCACGAGGGGCGGAAACTACGGATGGCGCATCATGGAGGGAACCCACTGCTTCGACCCGGAGAACCCCAGGGTCCCACCGGCAACCTGCCCGACGAACGGCTCCTCCGGCGATCCCCTGATCGGCCCCATCATCGAGGGCGGACATGACCTGGGTGTCGTCTTCGTCGGCGGCGGCATCTACAACGGCACGACGCTCCCGGACCTTGCGGGACGCTACATCCTCGGCTACTGGAGCAACAACTTCGCCACCGGGAATGCAACCCTCCTCGCCGCAACCCCACCTGAGGGCTGGGACCCGTCGGCCGTTCCCGACTCCGCCGAGAACCTCACGCCCGAGAACATCGCAATGTGGAGGCTAGAGAGGCTCAACGTGAACGGGACGCCTGCCGGGACCGTAGAGGCCTTCCTCCTCGGGTTCGGTGTGGACGAGTCCTCGGAGATCTACGTGCTCACGACCGACGATGGGGGACCGGATGCATCCAACATGACCGGGAGGGTCTGGAAGCTCGCCCCGGCGAACGTGACGGCGACCCCGACCGCAACACCGACTACAGCACCGCCCCCGCCCCCTGCCGCCGGGGGTGGCGAGAGTGTGACGGTCGATATCGCGGCTGAGAACATCGAGTTCGATACGGAGACGATCACGGTCCCTGCGGGCGCAGAGGTGACGATGAACTTCGATAACCGGGATAGTGCCCCTCACAACGTCGCGATCTACACAGACTCCTCGGCGATGACACCGATCTACATCGGCGAGATCATCACCGGCCCGGGCCAGGTGACTTACACCTTCACGGCGCCGTCGGAGCCCGGAACCTACTTCTTCCGGTGCGATGTGCACCCCTCGATGAACGGGGAGTTCATCGTGGAGTAGGGGGAGACACACCCTCCCTCTTTTCGAACTTGATACACTGGAGCAACCTTTATCGTTCTCGATCGCACCGTCTGGCCCATGGCACGACCGACCATAGTCATGGAAACGACCGCCGTGGTGGTGGGCGCATGACCCCGCAGGCGACAATCGATATCGCGGCCGAGAACTTTGCCTTCAATAAAAAGAGGATCACCGTCCCCGCGGGTGCAGAAGTGACGATAAACTTCGATAACCGGGACGAAGGCATCCCGCACAACGTTGCAGTCTACACGGACTCTTCCGCGGCCACCGCGATCTCTATAGGGGAGATCATCACCGGACCGGCGCGGGCGACCTATACGTTCACAGCGCCCGCAAAGCCCGGAACCTACTTCTTCCGGTGCGACGTCCATCCCTCGATGAACGGGGAGTTCATCGTGGAGTAGGGGGATAACCCCTGTTTTTAAAGAACGGCGCCGGCGATGATCGCTATGGCGTAGACGAGCAGTGATGCATGCATGAGCGGCAGCGCCCGAATCGCCGCGCCCGGGCTCTTTTCCCGGAGGACGATGTAGTTTGCGGCCCCTAGAAGGATGAGCCCTGCAGAAAACCCGGCGATGGTGATCGGCCCGAGTGCGAGACCAAAGACGAGCGCTATCGCGGCGTGGACGGCCGAGAAGCCGAGCGTCCAGGCGACTGCTCCCTTCATGCCGTAGAGGACCGGTATCGTCGCCATCCCCCGTGCACGGTCGTTTCTGATATCGGCGATATCGTTTGCTGCAAGGTGGGCGAGCGTCCAGGGATAGAAGAAGAGGAAGTAGAGGAGGGCGGTCGCGTCCGGGCTCCCGTGCACCAGGTAGCCGGCGACCGGGAAGAGGGCAAAGTCCGTCCGCCCGATTACCTGGGCTATCGGCAGGGTCTGGCTGCGCTTTTTGGTCTGGTAGAAGTACTCGACCAGATACGAGTACCCCATGATCGCGAGGACGTAGAGGCTGTGCGGTGCAGGCAGCGTCACGGCGAGCGCGGTTGCGCTTGCCGCGAGGGCTATGAAGACCGCAAAGGCCGCCCGGGCCGAGATCCGCCCTTCTGCTATCGGCCGTCCTCTCACCGGGCGCCAGTAGCGGGTGAGCGACCCTTCGACCTCCCGGCGGTCGTACTCTTCATCAACGTAGTCGTTCAGAACGAGCCCGGCGAGAAACCCAGAGAGCCCGATGAGAGCGGCCCGGGCGATGAGTTCCCACGAGAACCCGCCGTAGTTCTCAAACGCAAGCATGAGCCCCGAACAGAAGAGCAGCGGCCAGACGAAGAAGAAGTGAATCCGGGTCAGGTCGGCGAGCGCCGCGAGGGTCTCTTTCATGCTGTATGCCATCTCTTCCGTATCCTCGTTCAAAAACGTTCCAGGTCACGCATCAGATTTAAATTCGCTGTCGGCAAAATCCACAATCATGAAGACATACCGCTGCTCGATATGCGGGCATATCTATAACCCCTCGACCGGTGATGCGGATATTCCGCCGGGAACCGCGTTTGAAAACCTCTCTGACGACTGGCGCTGCCCGGTCTGCCTTGCCGAGAAGAGCAAGTTTTCCCCGTTCGACTCGCCGCTCGCGAGGCTCGGGCTCTGAACTCAAGTCCAGCCGGGGCAGGACCCTGCTCCCCACATTTCTCTCCAGCCTGGAGTTGCCCAAACTATATATAATCCCGGGGTCATCCGTGCCTCCCCTCACAGGGGGAGGTCGAAGAGATGCAGAAGCGCTGGCTAGTTCTTGCGGCAGTACTCGCGGCCTGCTGCATTGGGGCAGTCTCCGCCCAGGAAGCCGTGGGGATGAATGCAACCGAGAACGCCTCGATCCAGGTGACGGATCAGATGATCGAGGGCGATGCGGTCGTAGGGAACGTCACGATCCGCGAGGTCGTGAGCAACGGGACCGGATGGCTCGTTATTCACAACAATCTCTTCGGGCATCCCGGCGGGGTCATCGGCTATACGCCGGTCGAGCCCGGGATGAATGAGAATGTCACGGTCACCATCCACACCTTCGTCGCCACCGATGCCCTCTTTGCCGTCCTGCACCATGACGCTGGTGAGGCGGGCGTCTTTGAATACCCCGTCCCCGACGTCGAGCAGAGGGCGGAGGGCGAGATCGTGATCGTGCCCTTCAACGTCACGGCGGAGAATGCCACCCTGCTCAACCTGACGGAACTCTCTTCCGGCGGCAGGACCTGATAAACTTAAAACTCCTTTTTCCAGACCAGCCGTAGAGATCCTTTTGTCGTTTCATCTTATCCCGATTTATATAGAATCATCAAGCAGATCTACCCTGTCATGGAGCACAAAAAACACCCCGCGACCGCCGGAGAGATCCGGCCGGTGCTCGAGGGATATAAATCGAATTTCCTGAAAAATATCCCTAAACTGGAGGGATTATCGGCATGATCCTCCTTGAGGCCGCGATCGCGATCTATCTTACTATAAACGCCGCCGCGTTCCTTGCATACTACAGCGACAAACGATCGGCGAGACGCTCGGCCTGGAGGACTCCGGAGAAGACGCTCCTTGTCATGGCGCTGCTCGGGCCGTTTGGCGCTCTTTTCGCGATGCGGCTTTTCCGGCACAAGACGCAGAAAGGGAAGTTCCGGCTTGTCCCGCTCTTTCTCTGCCTGCATATCGTGCTTGCCGTCGCGTTTGTCCTGACGCTCACGTAACCGGGATATGGAAGGGATGCCGGACCTCAAAATCGGCGATTAACTCAAAGGCAAAGTTAAAAGAGTTCTCTGTATCATCAGATGGTATGGCATACGAGTACGGGTCGCCATCCCGCCCGATCCGGGAGATCCTCACAGTGCTCCGGGATGATCTTGCCCGCACGTATCGGGCGGAGTACCTTCCCGCCCACCGGCGATCGCCCCGGAAAAGTCGAAGGCTCCGGCGGATCCGGGGATGGAGCCGGCACCTCTCCCGTCTGGTTGCAGATATCGACCGGGTGATGGATGTGGTTCTCCCCCGGATCGAGCGCGAGACCGGGCATACCTTCCGGGACCACGACGGGATCGTCCGCGTCCTTATGAGCCCCTCCACAGAACGGCTGTTTCTCGGGATCCTGGGCGATATTCCGGAAGACGCGCTCAACGTCCCGGCACGAGACCTTGCAATACTTGCGCACTCCCTCAAGGACGCACGAGCCCTCGCCATCATCGGCGACGTCACCCTGCAGTTGAAGGTCATGCACGGTGAGCACCCGATGAAGTTTGCCTCTCTCGCCGACCGGTGGGGACTGCATGAGAACCGGATCGGTCTTTCCAGCCATTACCGTCCGACGGGTGAGACCCTGATGCAGGAGAAAGAGGCCCTTGCGCGGGCCACTCTCGGCCTCATATACATCGAAGGAGGCGCCGATGCGTTGAGGGCGGCGGTACCGCTTCTTTCCTGATCCTCACGGCAGGTTGCCGTCCCCGCTGCACTCGCGCTGCCGCTCCTCGCTCATATCGATCAGGATCTCAAAGATCCGCCGGACGGAGATCGGGTCGATCCGGCTCTCGACGGCGTAGGTGAAGACCCGGTCGAGGACTACCTTCCGCTGTGGTCCGTCGTGAATGGGAAGGCCGTTCTCCTGCTTGATCCTGGCAATCTCTGCTGCAAGTCTCTGCCGTTCCGCAATCAGATCGATGATCTTCTCATCGACCTCGCGAATCTCATTCCTGACGGCATCAAGGGACATACTCCATGATTGGCCGCAGGCGGGGAATAAACCTGCGGGTTGACTTGAGAGAGCAGAAAAATATTATCGTCTTGGGATAAACCTGGTACCGAATGCTGGAACGAATACCGCTACGCGAGCGTCGGGACCTCCTGATCGCGTGGCTTGCCATATCGGTCGCCTTCACCCTGATCTATATCCGGGGCGGAGTGAGCCCGATCGGGCTCCTCTTCTTCTTCGTGATGTCTCTCGTCACGGTAGGGGTCGCCTTTGTCCTCCACGAACTCGCGCACAAGTTCGCCGCCATGCGTTACGGCTACTGGGCCGAGTTCAAGAAGGACAACCAGATGCTCCTCGTCGCCGTGGTGATGGCGGCGCTCGTCGGGATCGTCTTTGCGGCGCCGGGGGCGACGTATGTCTACGGGAACGCGACACGAAACGAGAACGGAAGGATATCGGCGGCAGGCCCGGTCACGAATCTCCTCCTCTGCATACCCTTCGCGGCGCTGATGCTCTTCGGCGGCGGCGGACTTCTCGGTACCGTGGGTCTCGTCGGGCTCCGGGTGAACGCCATGATCGCGACCTTCAATATGCTCCCGATCAGCGTTCTTGATGGCCGCAAGATCCTTGCCTGGAACCCGGTCATCTTTGCGGTGCTCATCATCGCCTCCCTCGGCATCCTCTTCTGGTCCCTCCTCTGAGGGTCCCCCTCTTCTGATTTTTAAGCTCGTTTCAGCCAGAACCGGAATGCCGCTCCGCATTCCGGCCGGCCTGGCACACGATCGTCGACCCGGATCCGGCCGCCGTAGCGCTCAATAAGCATCCGGGTGATGTAGAGCCCGAGCCCCTGGCCGCTCTTCTGGCTCTTGATCTGACCAAACCGCATGAATATGGCCTCTTTCATATCGTCGGGAACCCCCGGTCCGGTATCCTCGATGGCGATCAGGATCTCCTCGCCCTCATCCTCCACCCGGATCGCCACCTCGACCTTGGGCCCGCCGAACTTGATGGCGTTTCCTATGAGATTCGTGAAGACCTCGGGGAGAAGCCGGTCGGCCATGACCGAGAGGCTTGTACCGCCGTAATGGAACTGGATCTCGGGGAAGATCGCGATCTCATCCCGGATAACCCGGTCCAGATCGATCGGCACGAGTTTGACCGATTCGCGGTGAATTCTGCGGATTGTCGAGACGTTTCTTAAGATCTCGACGCTCTTCCTGATGCTTGCGCGGAGTTTTTCTGCATAGATTTTTTCCTCCCCATCAAGCATATCGGCGAGGAGGTTTGTGTAGAGACCCGAGATGTTCTCGGCGTTTCTGATATCGTGGCTCAAGATGTCGAGGTAGAGGTTTGCCTCCTCTTTGGCCATCTCGAGTTGTCGGATGAGCAGTGCGCGCTCGATCGAGGCTCCAACCTCCCTCCCTACAGCAGCAAGGAGGGACCTGTCGGTCTCGGTGAACCGATTGTTTCCTTGCGGGATGACGTTCAGGGCACCGATCACCCTCCCGTGTGCCACAATCGGGACGCTGGCATAGCGAAGCGGTGTACTCTCCCCCTCTTCCGGGAGATCATCACGAAATACGGTTCTTCCTTCTACCAGAACCTCTCTGTATGGCGGGGCATTGATATCCCGAATGCATGGCTGCGGGGTGAAACCTTCAGGGAGACCCTTTGAGTAGACGAGGCGGGCTCTTTTGCCTCCCTGTTCTTTTAAGTAGATGCTCCCGCCTGCAAGGTCGAGGAGGGCGAGGGTCACCGTGAGCACCCGCTCCACTACCTCGTTGCTGTCCGTTGCGGACGCCGATGCGCCGATGATCTGGTTTAAGATCGAGAGTGCCCGGTTATGGGCTTGAATCTCTGCTTCGGCCTCTTTCAGGTCGGTGATATCGGTGAGCGTCTCGGCAAGGCAGATGGGGTTTCCGTCATTATCCGTGACGCAGCTCCCCGAGAACATGATGTGGAAGGTTGTCCCGTCCCGCCTCCTGCCGACCCGCTCACCGGTGTACCTGCCGGTCTTGAGGAGTCTTTGAAGAGCATCTGCGGCCTCCGCCTCGTCGTGCCAGAACTCCGTAACCGATCTCCCCAGCACCTCGGAGGCAGAAGCATAGCCCCACAGGGAAAGGAAGGCCTGGTTGACGTAGGTCAGGCGACCGCGAAGATCGGCGATGGCAAAAGCGCTCGGCGAGGATGCTATCGCCATATCCCGGATCCGGAGGTCGAGTTCGGCCTGTTGCTGCCTGGTGACGTCGCGGAGCGAGTAGAGCGTCCCGGTAACCCGCCCGGAGTCGTCGGTTAATGTGCTGAGGATCACGTCGATGGATATAGTCTCGCCATCCCGCTTCTGGTGACCGGCAACGCCGCGCCATGTTCCGGACGACAGGAGGGCGTTCTTCGCCATCTCTTCCTCGCCCGTATGAAGCCACTCAATGCCGAAGAGCTCCGGGATCGGCCGCCCGAGAGCCTCGTCGGAAGGAACGCCGAAGAGCCGCTCTGCCGCCCGGTTCATGTAGGTGATCCTCTCATCCGTATCGACCGCGATCACGGCGTCCTCTACCTGCGAGAGCACCTGCGCCTGGAACCGGAGTTGCTCTTCCGCCCGCTTCTGGTCGGTGATGTCGCGGCAGATCCCGATCAGATTCCGGACGGTACCGTCGGGTCCCGCCATCGGGATGAGGCGCACCTCAAGCCAGACATCTCCACCGGCCCCGTGTACCAGGGCCTCCTCGGTGAGGATCTCCCCGGGCGACGCGATTGCAATCGGGATCGTCGTGCGCCACCATTCCCCGAGACCGGGCAGAAACAGTTCCTGGATGTTCTTTCCCCGCAGTCCCTCCGGGTCGGTGCCGACCAGACGGCCGCCGGCACTGTTCACGTAGAGGACGTCCCCCCTGGTATCGATGAGGAAGATGACGTCCGGCGACAGTTCCGTAAGCGCCCGGTAACGCTCCCTGCTTTCACGGAGCGCCTGAGCCATGCGCATCTCCTCGCTGATATCGACCGTGGTGACCATGATGCAGATCGGATCTTCGGAATCGTCCTTGAGGAGCACCACGGTAACATGGGCGATGAATTCCGTCCCGTTGGTCTTTCTACAGACAAGTTTCCCGGTGTACTTCCCGCCCTCCGCTAATGTCGCAAGAATCCTCTCAACCTGGGTCGGTTCCACCCAGAACTCCGCGATATGCCGACCGAGAACCTCCTCCGGGTCGGTCAACCCGTTCATCTCCAGTAGTGCCCGGTTGACGTGCGTGATGTTGCCGTCGAGGTCGGCGATGGCGATCGCGGCAAGCGACGACTCAAGCGAGACCTTCCCAATCTGGAGTTCCCTCTCCGCCTCCTTTCTCTTCGTGATATCGGAGTACGTCCCCGCGATCCGGATCGGCCTGCCGCCGGCATCGCGCCTGACGACCCGGAGCCGGCCGAGCACATAGACCCACTTCCCGGACGCGGAGCGCATCCGAAACTCTATCTCGGCGTGATCGCGCTCTCCCGTGGCGAGAGCCGTGAACACCATCTCTACACGGGCGCGGTCCTTCGGGTGAACGAGCGCGAGAATCGTGGGAATCGTGGGCACGAATGCATCCGGACTGTAGCCGAGCATCGTAAAATTCCGGGAACTGTAGTAGATCGCCCCGGAACTGACGTCCCAGTCTATCAGCCCGTCTTCTGCCGCCGAGAGTGCGAGGCTCAGCCGCTCTTCACTCTCCCGCAATGCCTGCTCCGCACGCCGTCGCTCGGTCACGTCAAGGAGCGACATCACCGAACGGGCCGTCCCCGGGATCAGGCCGATGGTTGCCTCGACGACGTGAAAATTGCCGGAACGGTCGACGAACGTGAAGGAGTAGTTCTTCGGTGCAGCACCGGGCTCTCTCCGCCTGAGAGAGTGATATCCGAGGATCCTCTCCTTCTCGCAGTCTAATGCGATGAAATCGAAGAGCCGCTTCTCTCCGATGATCTCCTGGCGCGAGTATCCGGAGAGCCGCTCGAACTCCGTGTTTGCGACCGAGATGGTGCCGTCTTCCTCGATGAGGATGGTTGCAGTCCCGGTGTACTCGACGATCGCCTCGTAGTCTCTCTTATGGTCAGGTTCCTCCCGGAACCGGAGCAACCAACCCTTCTCCGACGAGGTCCTCCAGCCCGAGCAGAAGTATCGCCGCTCGCTTCCGTCCGGTGCACGGAGCCGGCACTCAAAATCCGCAATCTTATCATGGGTGGCCGCCGCGAGCCTCGCGGCAAGGTTGGATATTGCGTTTGGTATCCCCCCGGGTCTGCCATCCACCCCTCCAAACATCCGGTGGAAGGCCGGGTTCGCCCAGACGACGGTGCAGTCCTCGTTGACCACGAGAATGCCGTCGTCGATCTCGTCGAGTATTCGGTATTCCTGGGGCTCGATGGGGGTCACACGCGATCCTTCTGCAGCCCTCAAAAGCGTCTGTAGAGTGCTACGAGAGAGAAATCTTATTATATTGTATTAATGCATTCCGGTTTTGGGCTGCTATGAAATATTTTTTTTCACCAATATCTGGCTCTGGATAGAGGGTAAAATCAGTTATTGACCTGTTCACCCTCCTTTTTGACGAGAGCGACCACACTCCGCCCCTTCTCCCGCGCCTCTGCGAGTGCGGTTGGGTGCCCCTTAATCCCTCCGTAGCGGTCGAGATCGTTTGCAATGACGTTGTCCCAGTAATCGAACCCGGTGGTGTTGAAGAAAGCGGTGATCGCCGGAAACGCCGCATCGAAGACGTTCTCCCAACCGAGTCCCGCGGTCGATACAAAGATCCCCTTATGCCGGCGGATATGCTCTGGCGTGTAGTAAAGATTCTTCTTGATGAACTTGCGCGCCCAGAGGTACTGGGCCCGGTCGATCAATCCTTTCGTCTCCGCCGTGATCCCCATCGAGTAGATCGGGGATGCTATGATGAGAACATCGGCGGCTGCAATCTTTTCAAAGATCTCCGTAAGATCGTCGGTGATGACACATACCCCGGTCCGGTGGCAGGCGTTGCATCCCCGGCACGAGGTATAGTTGAGCAACCGGAGGATGATCTTCTCCGCATCCGCTCCCGCTTCCCGGGCTCCCTCAAGGACGGTATCAAGGAGCGTCTCGGTGTTCCCATGCCGCCGGGGGCTGCCGGAGATTCCGAGGACTTTTACTGGTTTGTTCATGTTGAAAGGACCTCCTGCAGGTGTGCGACGACCTCCCGTGCCAGTCTCTCCGCATCGGCCTTCGCGGTGGGGTGGCGCTCGATTGCGCCCTTCTCGTCGACCCCGTTCACCATCAGGTATCGCATATCCTTATTCCTGATATCGACGACGTGAAAGAAGCATTTCACCGACGGAATTGCTGCATCAAAGACATAGTCCCAGTTTTGCCCGGCCGTCGCAAGGAAGATTCCGACCCGTTTACCCTTCCGCTCCGGCGGGACGACCGGGAGGTGGAGGACGTACTTGCGGGAGCGGAAGACCTGTGCCCGGTCGACCAGCGCCTTCGCCTGCGCGGCAAGCCCCATGCAGTAGATGGGGGAGGCGAGGATGATGCAGTCTGCAGCGATGATCCGGTCCTGGACGTAACTTACCATGTAGTCACGCTGAACGCACCGATTGAGCGTCTCGCAGAGGTTGCACCCGTGGCAGGGTCTGATATCTACCTCGGGGACGACGATCTTCTCGACTGCGGCTCCCTCCTCCGCCATCGCCGCGAGCACCCAGTCGAGAAGGGTCTCGGAGTTGCCATGGCGACGGGGCGAGGTCGCAAATGCGAGGACGTCTATGGTCATATATGGTGTATTGTCGAAGGGTGAGGCTAAAAAAGTGCCGGGACTTCCCTCTCACTCCGGCGCGTCCTCCTTCGACAGCAAGGGCGAGATCATCACGAGCGTGCACGGGAACGCGGCCGTGTTCGCCGTCGTCCGGGGGATTCGAAGTCCCCTCCTGTCAACCCCGCAAACGGATGAGACTGGAGACTCCGGTCGATGATGTTACCGATGTACCCGCCGAGGGTCGAGGAGAAGGACCGCTGCGGGGACGGTGTTGAGGTTCGAGAGTGTCCGGCCTCCTCTCCGCACTCAGAGGCTTACAGATGCCATAAAAAAGAGGTTTAGAGTTCTTTGAAGCAGAGGTACCAGTCTTTGCACTCGTAGCCTTCTTTCATCCGCTTCTCGATCTCTTCGGGGGTCTTCGGCGCCGGGACGATGACCTTCTCTCCGGGCTGCCAGTTCGCCGGCGTCGCGACACCATACTTGTCCGAGGTCTGGAGTGCCTTTGTGAGCCTTAAGATCTCCGGCATGGACCGTCCGTTGGACATCGGGTAGTAGAGCATGGCACGCATGATCCCCTTGTCATCGATGAAGAAGACCGTCCTGATGGTCGAGGTGTTGCTCTGACCCGGATGGATCATCCCGTAGCGCCGGGCGACCTGCATGTCGAGATCGGCGATGACGGGGAACGGGATCTCGACGCCCATCTTCTCCTTGATATTTCGGATCCAGGCCAGGTGCGAGTGGACGCTGTCGATCGAGAGGCCCACGAGCTGGACGTTCATGCTTGCGAGTTCCTCGGCGATCGCGGCAAACGCCATGAACTCCGTGGTGCAGACCGGCGTGAAGTCAGCGGGGTGAGAGAAAAGGATGACCCACTTCCCCCGAAGATCCGAGAGTTTCAGGCGCCCATGGGTGGTTAGTGCGTCGAACTCCGGTGCTTTCTCACCGATAACCGGCATCTGGAGCGGTGCTTCAGGCTCCATAACCATCACTTCTTTTGGCGGTCGCCCAGGTACTCTTCAAGCGCGGTCTTACCGTGGATGTATGCCGGCATCCCGGCGAGCAGGAACGCGACCCGAAGCCCCTCCTCGATCTCCTCCTTCGAGACGCCGAGACTCTTCGCGCCGGCCATCTGAGCACGCACGGCGTGCCAGTCCCGGAGGGCCGCCGCGATTGCAATCGCGATGATCTTCTTTGTCTGTCTTGAGAGGGCGCCGTCGGCCCAGACCACCTGGTCGAGCCCCATGACCTTCCCATAGAGATCGGGATCCGTCTCCTTGAGTTCCTTAAAGATCTCGGGCACTTTGCCGATCTTCTCTTCAAGCCTCTTTAAGTCCTCTCCCATCTCTCTCACTCCTCGAGCACCATCGGCTCCCCGCAGCAGATCAGTTCTCCGCCGCCGGCCTCAAGGACCTGGACGACGTTTCCACAGATCTCGCAGCGGTAAACCTCACCTTTTGCTGATACGTTCACCATCACGCTCACCTCGGGATCATTCGTTAGACCTTTTGGGAGGATTCATGACATCTTCCGGTGTCTTTATGTCCGGCCTGATATGCGTCATTGGGAAGCAGTTGTACATCTCGCAGGCACAGGTCGGGCACTTGACAAGGTCCTCGTCGGTTTTGTCGATCCGGAGTTCCCGGCCGCAGTCGACGCAGATGTAACGGCCAGGACCCGGCCGCTCACCGGCTTTTGCTGTTTTTCTGGTTTCTGGTTCGGCCACAGGCATTCACCGAAACGGTACTACTGTTTCAAGGTATTTAGCAGTATCCTTCTCGCCGGGATCGGTTCGGACTCCGACAGCCGGATTGCGCCACATGATATTAATAGGTTTGTGCATAACTTCTCACTCATGCCAAAGAAGGTCCTCGCGCTACTTGGGAGCCCCATTCTCGACGGAAATACAGCCCGCCTCCTCGACGAGGCCATACGGGGGGCAAAGGAGGCCGGATGCGAGGTCGAGAAGATCGATGTCGCTCACATGGACATCCTCCCCTGCATGGAGTTCTTTCAGTGCAAGGTGGGTGATACCTGCCTGATCCAGGATGAGATGACGGAGATCTTTCAAAAGTTTCGCGAGATGGACGGCCTGATCATCGCAACCCCCATCATGACGATGGGCATCCCCGGAAGGCTCAAGTCGTTCATGGATCGGTTTCAGGTCTTTTATATGGCCAAATACCACCGGAAAGAATCATTCATCTCTCCCGAGCACCGAAAGAAGCGCAAGATGCTCTTTATATCGATCGCGGGGATGAACCTCCCGAATGTCTTTGACGGAGCCAGGATGACCATTCAGGCGTTCGGTGAGATCATCGATTGTCCCCTCTGGGACGAGGTGCTCCAGAACGACATGGACACCATTCAGGATATCGCGACGCGGCCGGAGGTGATGGAGGCGGCGTACCGGAAGGGCTCCGAACTCGGGCGGCTGGTGGGTTAATCGTCGGGCTCGATGTGGACCACCACCTCGGCAAGCCCCGGCACCGCCTCTTTGAGCCGCCGCTCGACCTCTTCGGAGATCTCGTGGGCCCGGGCAACCGGGAGGGCCGGGTCGACGGCTATATGGATATCGGCGAAGATCTCGCCCGGTTTTCCCCGGCACCGGAAATCGTGGTACCCGGCAACCCCGGGAGTATCCATCACCACCGCCCGGATGAGGGTCGGGTCGCAGGGGAGGTTCATCGAGTCGGTGAGAACCTGTGCCGCCTCGTAGAGGATTCTGACCCCCATCCTCGCGATCAGGAGGCCGATGGCGAACGCGATGACCGGGTCGGCCTGCGGAAACCCGAGCCTCGCCGCAAGAAATCCCCCGAGCACGGCGATCGAGACGAAGACGTCGCTTCGGGTATGGAGGGAGTCGGCGATGAGGATCTGGCTCTGGTACTCCTCACCTTTTTTCGCTCGTAGGTGGAGACGGCGATGTTGACGACGAGCGTCCCGAGCATGACCCCGATGGTGACCGCGGTGATATCGGGAGCGGCGGGAGAGACGAGCCTCTGATACCCCTCAAAGAAGATCCCGGCGGCGGAGAGAAGGAGCATCGCCCCGATGGCCAGGGTTCCGAGGGTCTCGATCTTGCCGTGGCCGTAGGGGTGCTCCGGGTCCGGGGGCTTTTCGGCGAAGTAGAGGGCGACGATCCCGACGACGTTCGAGAAGGAGTCGAACCCCGAATGAACGGCATCCGCTACCATGCTCACCGACCCGGCGAGGATGCCAAAGACCGCTTTTGCAAGTGCGACGGAGAGGTTTAAGGCGAGAACGGCGATGAAGATCCTCTGTACCCGGAGTTGACCCTCTGATGCCCCGGATCCTGCCCTTCTGCCGGTCGCCTCATCCAGCATGCTACCCCGTAGTGGCGCTCCCGTGGCATAGGGTTTCCGGAGATGAGCGATGAAAGGTTTTAATAAGTCCCTTTCAGAAATACTCCATCCATGTCTACTGATGAGAACGCCCGGAACGCATACGCCGGAGAATCTCAAGCGAACAGGAAGTACTCGGTCTTTGCTGAGAAGGCCGCTGCTGAGGGCTTCCCTGCGGTTGCGAAACTCTTCCGTGCGGCAAGCGAAGCGGAAGCCGTACACGCCAAGCGCATTCTCTTCATCATGAACGCTGTCGGGAGTACCGAGGAGAACCTGAAAGGCGCGATGGAGGGGGAGAACTACGAATTCATGCAGATGTACCCCCCGTTCGTCGAGGAGGCGAAAGCGGAGCGGAAGAACGAGGCCGCAATCGTCTTCACCCACGCGATGAAGGCGGAGGAGGTGCACGCAAACCTCTATCTCCAGGCGCTCGAGGCCGTCCGGGAAGGCAAGGACCTCGATGTCGAGAAGATCTATCTCTGTCCGGTCTGCGGCAACATCGAACTTGGGGCAGCACCGGAGAAGTGTCCGATCTGCGGTGTCCCAGCTCGGATGTTCCGTGAGATTCAGTAATCTCCCTTTTTTGATCCGGCGGCAGAGGTCGAGGATGCCGGGAACAGTCCTAAACCCCCAGTCTTAAATAGGGCTCTTGCGATATTCCCATCCATGGCAGGCGTGAAGGTCTACACGACGGAGAACTGCCCCTACTGCAGGATGGTCCAGGCATTCCTCCGGAAGAACGATGTCGAATTCGAGATTGTCGATGTCGGGAAGGATCGTGAGGCGGCCCGGGAGATGATCGCGCTCTCGGGGCAGCGGGGGGTGCCGGTCACGGTCTTTGGCGATGAGGTTATCGTCGGGTTCGATGCAAGGAGACTCCAGGAGGTCTTCGGGACGCCGGCGGCGGCAACCGTCTGCGACGTGACCATCGTGGGCGGCGGTCCGGCCGGACTGACCGCGGCGGTCTACTGCGCCCGAAAACGCATGAAGACCGTTCTTGTAGCGGAGAATATCGGCGGCCAGGCGGCCTGGAACTGGGCAGTCGAGAACTACATGGGATTTTCGACGATCTCGGGCAAGGAACTTATCCGGAAGTTCGAGGAGCAGGCCCGGGGTTTCGACGTCCATCTCGAACTTGACAGCGTCACGAGCGTCAAAAAAGAGGACGGGGCGTTCCTCGTCCGGACGGCCGGAGGAACTGAGTATCGCTCCCGGACGCTCATCCTCGCTCCCGGGAAGGAGCCGAGGCGGCTGGGGCTTCCCGGTGAGGACCGGTTGATGGGGAAGGGTATCTCGATCTGCGCCGTCTGCGATGCCCCGCTCTACCGCGATAAACCGGTGGCGGTCGTCGGCGGCGGGAATGCGGCGCTCCAGACCGCGATCGAGATGACGAAGTTCGCAAGCTCCGTGACGTTGATTGCCAGGGGTGCTCTCCGGTGCGATGAGATCTTCCTCTCCCGGGCAGAGGAGGCGGGGATACGAACCCTCTCCCCTCATGAGGTGACGGCGCTCCACGGGGATGCGGCCCTGACCGGGATCACCGTCCGCGACCGTGAGACCGGGGAGGAGATGAACCTTGACGTGGAGGGGCTCTTCCTCTCGATCGGGTTTGCCCCGAATACGGAGTTCCTCAAGGATCTCGTGGCGTTGAACGAGCGGGGCGAGATTCTCATCGATGAGAACGGCCGCACGAACGTTCCCGGGGTCTTTGCAGCCGGAGACGCGACCTGCGTCAAGGCCAAGCAGATCATCGTCGCCGCCGGCGACGGGGCGAAGGCGGCGCTTGAGGCGCACGAGTACCTCGAGGAGCTCGTGGGCAAACCGACCAAGGAGCCGGCCGTCTGCCCGTGAGCCCGGGGCTGCACCCGGCCGGTGACGGGTTGCCGCTCTGGATCCGTCCGGTGAACTCCTCGTCGGTGTAGCAGAGCGGTTCAGCCGGGAGATCGGAGGAGATCGCAGGCAGGGAAAGATCAGACTGTTCAGGAGTTATCGCGATGAAGGAAGATATACACAAACAAGTGCGGAGCACCTATGGAGAGATCGCCCGGCAGGGAGGGTGCGGGTGCGGTATCGGGTGCTGTAACACCGGGAAGACTGTTGAGTCGGTCAGCCTCGACCTCGGCTACTCGGAAAGCGACCTCGAAGCGGTACCGGAAGGTGCGAACCTGGGGCTCGGGTGCGGCAACCCCGTGGCCCTTGCCTCTCTCCGGGAGGGTGAGGTCGTTCTCGATCTGGGTTCGGGAGCGGGTTTCGACTGTTTCCTTGCTGCGGAGCGGGTCGGCCCGACCGGTCATGTCATCGGTGTCGATATGACGCCCGATATGCTTGATCGGGCACGGGAGAACGCGAAGAGGTGCGGCCGCACAAACGTGGAGTTCCGGCTCGGGGAGATCGAGCACCTCCCGGTGGCGGACAACTCGGTCGACGTGGTCATATCAAACTGTGTCATCAACCTCTCCCCGGACAAACCGCAGGTCTTCCGGGAGGCGTTCCGAGTCCTCCGTCCGGGAGGGCGGCTCATGGTCTCCGATATCGTTCTTGCGGCGCCGCTTCCGGCAGCCCTCGCCGGATCGGCGCTCCTCTACAACAGCTGCGTCGCGGGAGCCCTGGTGAGGGAGGAGTACCTCGGCGGTATCGCTGCTACGGGCTTTACGGAGGTCACGGTCCAGGGGGAGGCGGTCTTCCCGCTCGAGCATATCGTGAGCGAACCGGATCTTGTCAGGGCCCTCGAGGGTGCCGCCCTCAGTGAGTCCGAGAGAGCGTCGCTTCGTGAGAGCATTCTGAGCATAAAGGTCGCCGCCCGAAAGCCGGGGGGCTGCACCTGCGGCGGAACGTGTTAGACACTCTTTCTATTTTTGCAGTCCGGGGAGTTTGCGCTCCCCCCTTTTTGAACCTACTTCCCGATCCCGAGGTCGTCGAGATCCATAACGTAGAACCCTCCGACCCTGAGCACATCTTTCCCCTCGACGGTGCGGGCGGCGATACCGGTGGCCGCGGGTATTGTGAGGCCCTTTATAAGCGGCAACTTCTCCTCCAGGGCGGCGAGGATGCCGCGCGCCTCGGCGAGGGAGAGGTTGCGGTTCTTGATCTCAACGGCGAGGCTTCCTTCCGGGCTGAGGGCGAGGAGGTCAATCTCGTCCCCCCGTCGGTTCCACCAGGAGTCGATCTCCTCGTATCGCTCCGCGAGGTCACGGGCGAGGAGGGTTCGGATCATCTCCTCGAAGGCCTGGCCGGAGAACTCCTTCCACTCCCGGAGGATCCGGTCTTTTAAGAGGTCGAAACGGCCGCTCTCGTAAAGGCTCATATTCCGGTATATGTAACGGGCGTAAAACCGCAAGAAGTTGTCCGCAAAGGTGTATCTGCCCATCTTCGAACGCTTCCCTCTTTCGGTGACCGGAAGGCGGTAATCGATGACCCCGAGGAGGTCGACAAGGTCACGCAGGTATGGGGGGAGCGAGGTCGAGGGAAGGCGGACAACGTCGGCGATCTCCTTCTGGGTCTCCTTTCCTTGGGCGATGGCGGCGAGGATCTCGTAGTAGGTCGCGTGCTCCCGCCCGAACTCTTCAATCATGACATCGCTCATCTCCCGGCGGAGCGGAGCGAGGTCGTCGAGGACAAGCCGGTCGAGGGCGGTCTCGAGGTCGGTGCACTCGTACTTCTCGATGAACGTGTAGTAGTAGATCGTCCCGCCGAAGAGGAGGTAGAGGTCGAGCCGCTCTGCCGGATCCCGCACCCCTATCTCCTCGAGGATGGCGAGGCATTCTTTGGGTTTGAACGGGTGAAGCGTCAGGATGTTGTCGGCGCGCCGAAAGAGGGGTGCGTCTCCTCCAAGGAAGATCTCCCGAATCATGCCGATCGACGAGCCGGAGACGATGACGAAGAGGTGCGAGTCCCGCCCCTTTTGATCCCAGAACCGTTGCATCTGGGATATGAACGAGGGGTGGACTTTTTGGAACCGCTGGAATTCGTCGAAGACGACGATCAGGGGCTGGTTGTAGGAGAAGAGGAACTCAAGGAATGTCTCAGGTGAGTCGATCTTGATGTAGCCGGGAAGGTTGAGTGTCTCTGCCGTCAGCCTTCCAAACTCCTCTATGAGAACTTCGATACTCTTGTTTCCATCGACGTAGAAGTAGAGGGCCGTTTTTCCCTTGCAAAACTCCTTGACGAGCTCGGTCTTGCCGACCCTTCGTCTGCCGGTGACGACGAGAAAGGAGGGAGTCCGGGCGTAGAGGTGCTCCATTAACTGGAGTTCGCGCTCCCTGCCGTAGAACCTCATAGTGATTATGGATATAATTATTATAAATATAATCATTATGGTGCCGCCGGGAGCGCCACCCTTATCTCCCGGGAGGAACGATCTCCTGCCATGGTACGGTCGGGGACGGTCGCGGGTGCACCCTTCGGGGTGACGGGCCGATGATCGAGGAGCACCTCCGGGGACGGGTGAGCGGGGCGCTCACGCGAGTTGCAACCCTCATCGCCCGGACGGGGGCGACCCCGAACACCCTCACGCTGCTTGGATTTCTCGGGATGGCGGCCGCAGGAGCCCTCTGCGCTTTAGGATGGTTCTTCCTTGCCGGACTCGTCGTCGCCGCATCCTGCATCTTCGATGCCCTCGACGGGGCGCTCGCCCGGGCAACCGGGGCAGCCTCGACTTACGGCGCGTTCTTCGACTCGTTCCTGGACCGGTACGCGGAGGCCGCGATCTATGGGGGGCTCGTCATATATTACGCGGGGGCCGGGACGCCCTGGGGCGCCGAGACCGCGTTCTTCGCCGCGATAGGCTCGCTGATGGTCAGTTACGCCCGGGCCCGGGCCGAAGGGCTCGGGGTCGAGTGCCGGGCCGGGCTCTTCGCCAGGCCGGAGCGGATCGCGGTCATCATCATCGGGCTGGTGACGGGGTTCATTCTCCCGGCGCTCGTCGTCCTTGCGGTCGCAACGAACGCCACCGCGGTGCATAGGCTCCTCTACGTCCGGGGGGCTACGCGCCTCTCCTCACGGCCCCCTGGGGCGCGGTGATTCTGTTGTACCGACCAGCGGTCCGGTATCTCCGGAGTACACATCCTGGGAGAGATATTGTCGCCCCTGTGTGCATCGGGGGCAGCCGGGGGTTGTATGGAACGTTTTAAAAAGAGTAATTGGCGGTTATGAAGAACTCTCCTGCTCCGCGTCCTTCTTCTTATACCCCTCAAGCAGGATCGTCACCAGGTTCTTGACGGGCACGTCCGTGCAGTCCGCGATATGGAACTCGCAGAACGGGCAGACCGTTACCACCACGTCTGCACCGGTCGCCTTCACCGCCTCGCCGCGCTTCGCCCCGAGAGCTTTTGCCTCCTCCGGAACCCCCGACCGGACGCCGCCGCCGGCCCCGCAGCACTGCGAGGGCATCTCGACGAACTCCCGGACGGCCTCTCGCAAGAGTGCCCGCGGCTGCTCCCGGATCCCCTGGCCGCGGAGGAGGTGGCAGGGGTCGTGGTAGGTCGCCCGGAGATCGAGCTTTGCCGGGGGCTCGATCCCGTACTCGGTGAGGACCTCCGTGACGTCTTTCACCTCGAACGGCGTCTCGTAATCGTTCTTCAGCGTCGCCCCGCACCCGGCGCAGATCGTCATCACGGTCTTGACCCCCCGGCGGGCGAAGGCCTCGATGTTCTTCTTCTTCAAGTCCTCCACAAACGATGTCTGCCCCGTCCGGATCAGAGGCGAGCCGCAGCAGACCTGGTCGTGAGGAACGATCACCCGGATGCCGTTGCGCTTTAAGACCTCCATAGCGTCGAGCGCCGTCTGCGGCACCCGGCCGTTGAACATACACCCGACGAAGAACCCCACCTCCCCGCGGACCGGGCCGTCGGGCTCGATAACCTCCGGCACCTGCTCAAGGAAGGTCGGCTTTGTCCGCTCGACGCTCCGTCCCGTCTCCTGGATCAGCCGCGCCACCTCCTGGTGGCGGGGGAGGGAGAGCCCCCGGCGGTTTGCGATCTCGCGAAGTTTCTCGATGGCTTTGCCCGGGATATCGATCTCCTTGGGGCAGACCTCCGTGCAGCGCTTGCAGGTCGTGCAGTAGAAGAGCCCCTTCTCGATGGCATCGGTGATCCGGTCACCCGAGTCGCGGGGATCGAGGGCGAGGCGCATCTCCTGCCGGAGCACCGTCGGACCGGCGAACTCCGTCACCTGGAGCGCCGGGCAGGCCGAGACGCAGCAGAGACACTCGATGCAGTCGCGGAGCGGTTTGATCGCCGCGATCACCTCCCGTTCCGGGAGCTCCGCATCCGGCGCAGGGCAGATCCGGGCGATCTTCGCGATCACCGGCTCCATGTCCACCATCAGGTCTTTTAAGACCGGGAGGTCAAGCGGCTCGACCGTCATCCCGTCTCGGGCCTCCGTCATGCAGGCAAGGGCTGGCGTTCCATCCACTTTGACGGCGCAGCTCCCGCACTGCCCGGATCCGCAGCAGTAGCGGTAGGCGAGCGTCGGGTCGTGCTCGTTGCGGATTGCATGGAGGGCGTGGAGCACGCGGGCGCCCTCGTTCACCCGGACCGTATACTCCTCGAGGTGCGGCTCCGCATCCACGGAAGGGTCGTAGCGATAGACTCTGAGCGTGATCGACTTCATGCCGCCACCTCCCGCCGCTCGATCCCCTCGCGGGTAAGCGAGATATACGTATGGCCGAAGGGCGACTTCGCCGGCTCGGTCGCCACCTCGGCATCCCGGCGGACGTGGGCCCCCCGGTTCTCGGGGCGGAGGAGGGCACAGCGGACGATCAGGGACGCGGTGGTGCACATGTTCCGGACCGTGCAGCAGTCTAGAAGGTTTGCGGTCGAGGCGGCGCAGAGCCGCTGGTCCGCGAGGCGCCGGATATGACCGAGCGCTGTTTTGAGATTGGCGGCGTTCCGGAATATGCCTGCCTGGTTCCACATCGTGAGTTTTAAGTCTTTTTTGACGTCGGCGGGATTCACGGTCCCCTCGAAATAACCATCGAGCATCCGTAGCACCTCATCGATCCCGGCGCTGTCCACCCGGCCGCTCCGGGCGGGGGACTTGCCGGCAAACTCACCTGCCCGCTTTCCAAAGACCTGCGTATCGGCAAGCGCGTTCCCGCCGAGGCGGTTTGCACCGTGGACTCCGCCGGCAACTTCTCCGCAGGCAAAGAGCCCCGGGAGTGTCGTTCGGCACTCCGGCGTGATCCGGAGCCCCCCCATGATGTGGTGGGCTGTGGGGGCGACCTCCATCGGCTCTCGCCGGATATCCACCCCGAACGTGAGGAACTGCTCGAGCATCACCGGGAGCCGCGCCTCGATCCGCTCCGCGGGGAGGTGGGTCACGTCCAGGTAGACCCCGCCCCTGCTCGTTCCCCGGCCCTCGAGGATCTCGGTTGCGATCGCCCGGGCGACCACGTCCCGGGTCGAGAGTTCCATCCGCTCGGGATCGTAGCGCTCCATGAACCGCTCCCGTCGGGCGTTCAAGAGAATGCCTCCCTCGCCCCGGACGGCCTCCGTCACCAGCCGCCCGCGGGCGTCGTAGGGGTAGACGGCACCCGTCGGATGGAACTGGACCATCTCCATATCGATCAACTCCGCGCCCGCCCGGTAGCCCATCGCGAACCCGTCCCCGGTCCCGGCGGCGGAGTTTGTGGAGATATCGTAGACCTGCGTCCCGCCGCCGGTCGCAAGCACCGTGGCGTCGGCCCTAAAGAGCATGGGGTTTCCGTCCCGGTCGAGAGCGATTGCGCCTGCGACCGCACCGTTCTCGTCTTTTGCGAGGTCGACGACCGAGACCTCCTGGTAGAGCTGCGCATCCGTTGCGTCCAGACGGTCGAGGAGGGTCATGATGATCTCATGGCCGGTCCGGTCTCCAGCGTAGCAGGTCCGGGGGAACCGCTGCCCGCCGAACGGCCGCTGCGCGACCATCCGGTCTTCTGTGACGTCAAAGACGGCGCCCCATAGGATGAGGTCTCTCATTCGCTCCGGCGCCTCGCGGACCAGTACGTCCACGAGCGCGGGGTCGTTGAGGTACGCTCCGCCCTTCAGCGTGTCCTCGCGATGGATCTCGATGGAATCCCCGTCTCGCATCACGGCGTTGAACCCGCCTTCCGCCATCGTCGTGCACCCGCCCTTGCCGACGATGGTCTTGGAGACCAGGACCACGCTGCCGTATCGGGAGGCCTCGATGGCAGCCCGTATCCCGGCGCCGCCGCTTCCGATAACCAGCACGTGCGCGTCCACAATCTCGTCTACAAGCATCTTATTAGTCAGTGCGTTGTATAATACCATAAAGTAATTGCAGGGGACTAGTGAGCCAGAATGAGGCTTTTAATGAAATTCGGCGGTACCTCCGTCGGAGAAGCAGACTGTATCCGACGGGTCGCAGATATTGTAGAATCGCACCATGCGGCGGGCGACGAGGTCGCAGTCGTAGTCTCGGCATGCTCAGGGGTAACCGACCAGATCATCGCGGCGGCCGACGAGGTCGTATCGAGCAAGGAACAGCCCCCGATCGAGACGCTTATCTCGGCGATGCGAACCCGGCACCTCCGTCTCCTCAGCGAGGTGGCCCCGGACTACACCGATGAGGTGACGGCGATCATCGACGACCGGCTGACCCGGCTGCAGAACATCCTCACCGCGGTGCACACCCTAAAAGAACTGACTCCCCGGTCCCGTGACTACATCATCTCCTTCGGGGAGCGGCTCTCCGCCCCCATCGTGAGTGCTGCTCTTCGGCAGCGGGGCCTCTCTTCAGTCGTCCTCGATGGTGCCGAGGCCGGGATCATCACGACCGCAAACCACGGGGACGCCCGTGCTCTCCCGGTGAGTGAGACGAGCATCCGGAGCCGGGTTGCTCCGCTGCTCGCAGATACCATCCCGGTGATCATGGGCTTTATGGGGGTGACCGAACAGGGCGTCGTCACCACCCTCGGCCGGAGCGGCTCCGACTACTCGGCTGCCGTCGTCGGCGCGGGAATCGATGCCGATGAGATCTGGATCTGGACGGATGTCGACGGGGTGATGACCTCCGATCCCCGGATCATCAAAGATGCCCGGGTCCTCGACGACATCTCCTACCTGGAGGCGATGGAGCTCTCCTTCTTCGGTGCGAAGGTCCTCCACCCGCGTTCGATCGAGCCCGCCATGCAGAAGGATATCCCGATACGGGTCAAGAACTCCTTCCGCCCCGATCTCCCCGGAACCCTCATCCTCCGCGATAAGCACCAGGAGAAGCGGGTGGTCAAGGCCCTCGCCCTGATCGAGAAGGTGGCCCTCGTCAACGTCAACGGCGCACAGATGATCGGTCGTCCCGGTGTCGCAAAGACAATCTTCTCTGCGCTTGCAGAGCGTGAGGTGAACGTCATGATGATCTCACAGGGCTCAAGCGAAGCAAACATCTCGCTCATCATCGATGAAGCTCACCTGGAGAATGCCATCTGTGCGCTCACCCCGATCGTGAAGCAGGGTATCGTGCGTGAGGCGACCTACGATCGGGATGTCGCCGCGCTTGCCGTCGTGGGTGCGGGAATGGCCGGCTCCCCGGGAACCGGGGGCCGGATCTTCTCCGCGCTCGGCGGGGCCGGGATTAACGTCATGATGATCTCGCAGGGCTCAAGCGAGGTGAACGTCTCATTCGTCGTGAAGGCGAGTGATGGGAAGCGTGCCCTGAAGGTGCTGCACGATGAATTCCGCCTCTCGGAGAACTTAGATGACTGAACATACGTATCGTGAAGCAGGGGTCGATATCGACCTTGAGGCCCGGGCAGTACGGGCACTGATTGATACCCTCACCTACCGGAGATCCGGCACGTTCTCGATGCTCGGGAAGGTAGGGCACTTTGCCGGGCTGATCGATTGTGGGTCATACGCCCTCGCGCTTGCCGTCGACGGCGTCGGCACAAAGATGCTTATTGCGGATACCCTCCGCGACTGGAGTACCGTCGGGATCGACTGCATTGCAATGAACGTCAACGACCTCTACGTCATGAACCTCGAGCCCGTGGCGTTCGTCGACTACATCGCGACCGACGCCCTCTCGCCTGAGAAGATGGCCCAGATCGGCAAGGGCTTAAACGAAGGGGCGAGGCTTGCGAACATGAATATTGTCGGCGGCGAGACGGCGACACTGAAAGGGCTCGTGAACGGCCTCGATCTTGCCGGAACGTGTCTCGGCGTCCAGAAGAAGGAGAAGATCATCACCGGAGAAGAGATTGTCCCCGGCGATCGGATCATCGGGGTTCCCTCGAGCGGCATTCACAGCAACGGTTTGACGCTTGCGCGGAAGGTCGTTGAGGACTGCGCCTCGTATGATACCCGCCTTTCAAACGGAAAGACCCTCGGCGAAGAACTCCTGACCCCGACCAGGATCTATTCCGAAGTCCTTCGGGTGACGGAGGCCTGCACGATCCACGGAATGTGCCACATCACCGGCGGAGGCCTCTTGAACTTCACGAGGCTCACGGAGTATGGGTTCTCCATCACCGATCCCCTCCCGGTCCCCGAGATCTTTACCTGGCTGCAGGAGAACGGCGAGATCGGCGACGTGGAGATGTACCGCACCTTCAATATGGGCATGGGCTACGCATTCATCGCCCCGGCCGAGAGCGTCGCCGTGATCCAGTCGATCATCCCCGAAGCCCGGGTGGTCGGAGAGGTTACCCGCGAGCCGGGGGTGCGGCTCGCGGGTGTGGAGATCCGGTAGGATCTCCCCGACCTTTCTCCTCAGAATCACGCCCCGCCGCCGTATTCCTCGAAGTAATGCATCGCCTCTGGAACCTGTTCCCGGACAAGTTTCAGGAAGTGGTTTGCAAGATCCGGATCGGCTATCCGGAGCGAGTGCTGCATCTCCCGCTCCATATCTTTCTCGAGTCCGCCCTTCTGGTCCATCTCCGCTTTGATCTCGTGGACGGCGTTCTCGACCTCCTCTTTGCTCTCCCACTTCAGCACCGATATGGTTCGCGCCAATTTACTTCACCTCGGGGCCGCATATGGGGAGAAGTTCTATTTTAGGTTAACTTTGATGATGAGAAAAAAAGAGATCTCTTAAGGTTCGCTCTGATCGAGGAGCATCTTTTCGGCTTTTTCACTGATGAGCGCGCTGTTTCCGGCTGGATCCTTGATGATGACCGTGAACGGGAAGGCAACCTCCCGGGCGGCGCCGATCTTCTCAAGCACCTGGAGTGCGGCTTTGCGCTCCTCCTCACTCTCGGGGTTTGCCAGAACGGCTCCTACCGCCTGTTGGAAGCGATCGAGAACCCCCTCGATGTTGGTGACGAACCCTTCGCAGGCGGTGCCGGGTTCGACTGCAAGACCGAGCTCCGGGATCTCGATCGTTCCTGTTGTGCTCCGCACCACCCGGATGGAGAGGTCCTCAGGCTCTTCGATGCGCACCGTCCATTGGACCGGGTCGCCCTCCCCGAGGATGATGGTGTCGACATGCCGGTAGCCGCAGGCGCCGCAGGTGATCGAGACCAGCAACAGATCGGGATAGTGAGGGATATCAAGGCGGTGATGGACGATCTGGATCTCGCTCCCGCATGCCGGGCAGGTTCCAGGGTAGGATTCCCGCACTACACGCCCCCACCGATCTTCTCGCGGGAGACCTTGACGGACATCGGGGTGACGATGACATACTTCTGTTCTCCGAGACCGACAATGTCGCCGTTCACATCCTTTGCCACGTCACGAAGGTCCTTTAAAACCCGCTCGAACGTTACCTTATCCATCTTCAGTCGACCGACATCTACGATGACGATGTTGCCATTATAGATTTCGTCTTTCACGCGGGGGGTGTCCTTGAGATCGGCGATGGTGGCGATCTTGATATACATGGATGCCGGCTCTTCGTCATTTGGTCCCTCATAGGAAGCAAGATCGAGTTCCATGTAATCTTCTTCGCTTCGGACGGGATTTTTACCGAGGATGCTGTCAAGGAGCTTTTTAACCATAGAAAAAATGAGGAATGAATTTTATTTAATAGTATCTTTTTATTTTCCCGATTATATTTCTAGATTCCAGATATCGTCCCCGACATAGTGGATGCTCTTGACCGATTTGCCCTTCTCTTGCTGTTCCATATCGGTGGCATCGAAGAGCGCAATACCCACGGCGAGCGGTTTACCGTAGCGCTCCTCGACGACCTGCACCGGATGCCCGGCACGGACGTCCGGCGTGATCGAGACGATCCCGGGGCGCATGGCATCCGCGCCGTTTGCCACAAACCTGACCGCGCCGGAGTCGACCACTACCCGCCGCTCCGGGATCGGGTGCTCGACGAGCCCCCGGAGGGTGGGGAAGGCCCAGGCATCGGAGGCCATCAGGAGTGGTTTTTTATCGACGAGGTAGAGTTCTATCGGGGCATCTGTCTCCACCCGCTCGATCCGGTCGGAGCGGAAGAGGTCGGCCGACTGCCCGATCTCGTCCGCCAGAAGGTTTAGGAGCTCGGTTATCTGTGACTTTCGGATGACGTGACGCTTCTTTATCGTGATCTTCGGCATGGATTTAAGACCTCGGGGATGTATACTCCGTTGCTCCGCAACGCGGTTATATTTAAGTAGCTTCCTCGCTCAAATATATTACTCCAGAAAGGACGGCAAAGGGTAATCACATGACGCCAAGACCGTTGGATATTTTAGATCAGGTACTGAATCGTCAGCCCGTCATCATCAGCCTTAAAGGTGGAAGGGAGATCCGGGGAATCCTCCAGGGATACGACGTTCACATGAATCTGGTACTGGATAAGGCAGAAGAAGAGGTGGACGGTGCAGTGCAGAAACTTGGCACGTTGATCGTCCGCGGTGACAACGTAATTTACATCACTCCTTCAGTTGAATAAGTAGGTGAGAGAGCATGTCAAAAGGCACACCATCAATGGGTAAGCGGCAGAAGCGCACCCACATCGCCTGCAGGCGTTGTGGCAAGATCTCATTCCACGCACAGCACAAAGTCTGTTCGGCTTGTGGCTTTGGAAGAAGCCGGAGGATCCGCAGTTACCGCTGGACTGAGAAGAAGGCAAAGGTACCGACGCACTAGAGCTGTATCATGTGTGGTATCGTTGGCATCGTCGATGCTAGCGGTGTTTCCTTTCCGCTGTATTATGCCCTGTACGCTCTCCAGCATCGGGGGCAGGAGAGCGCGGGGATCTCTACTTTTGAAGGCACGACCCTGTACACGCACAAAGCCCAGGGGCTCGTTGCCGAGGTCTTCAACAGTCAGATCCTGCAGAAACTGCAGGGTAATGCTGGAATAGGACACGTCCGCTATCCAACGACTGGATCAAAGATCCCGGAGAACGTTCAGCCGTTCAACTTCCGGTATCTGGGGCTCGAACTATCGATTGCCCATAACGGCAACCTGGTGAACACTGCTGAGCTCCGGGCCGAGTATGAGCGCAGGGGCCAGATCTTCTCCACTACGACCGATACCGAGATCATCGGAAGCATCATCGCCGATGCGCTCCGGACCTCAAAGAGCATGGAGGATGCCGTCCGGCTCTGCATGCGGCGCCTGCGCGGCTCGTACTCCGTCGTCGCGCTGGTGAACGGTACTGTCTATGCGTTCCGCGACCCGCTCGGCATCAAACCGCTCTGTATCGGGAAGATCGACCATGGCTACATCGTCGCCTCGGAGAGCGTTGCGATCGACGCGCTGGACGGCACCCTTCTTCGAGACGTCCGGCCGGGCGAGCTTGTCTGCATCGATGAGGACGGACTCTCCTCCACCCAGATCGCGACTGCGAACCGGAGGGCGCACTGTATCTTTGAGTATATCTACTTCGCACGTGCGGACTCGGTCATGGACGGGACACTGGTCTACGATGTTCGGCGCCGGATCGGGCAGAGACTCTATGACGCAAAACCAGTAGAGGCGGATACCGTCTGTCCCGTCCCGGACTCCGGCATCGCGTATGCTGCAGGTTACGCCGAACGGTCCTGCATCCCGTTCGTCGAGGGACTGATGAAGAACCGGTACATGGGCCGGACGTTCATCATGCCGACCCAGCAGCAGCGGGAGCGGGCGGTCCGGATCAAACTCAATACCGTCAGGGGTAACCTCAAAGACAAACGCGTGGTCCTCGTCGACGACAGCATCGTCCGGGGGACGACCTCCCGCCGGATCGTGAACATGATCCGGGAAGCGGGGGCAGAGGAGATCCATCTCCGGGTCGGTTCCCCGCCGATCATCGCGCCCTGCTATCTCGGGGTGGATATGCCCACGCGGGCGGAGCTCATCGCAAGCAGCAGGGATGTTGAAGCGGTCCGGGAGAGCGTCGGGGCGACGACGCTCGCCTATATCCCGCTGGAGGATCTGGTGGAGGCGATCGGGTGGAGCGAGACGAACCTCTGCACCGGATGCCTGACGGGATGTTACCCTGTGGATATCCCCGGGGAGCGGAGTTGCCACTGCATCGTGGACTATGTGGCCGGCACCCACCAGGCCGACCTCTCATCCTTCAAGATGGAGAAAGAGAGGACGGCGTAAGTCCCTCTCTTAAATTTTCACCCGCGAAGGCTCTCTTTTTTGTGTGTCGCAATACTCCCTAGTCTGGTGTTTGGGACTTTTGGGTTATGATTAGAGTGATACAAACGGTGCAGGAGGAAATGCTGCAAAATGCAAAACAGAGAAGAACCGGACATAGCGAGGGATGGATTTGAACCATCGATCTACGGGTTATGAGCCCGCCGGGATTTCCTGACTACCCCACCTCGCTTCTTACTTGTGAGGTATGTAGTATTGTACGTTTGGTGATATATAATTATCTGAGAGCCCGGCAATCGCCCTTACGTCTTCGCCCCGCGAATTCCGGGAATTCTCGCGCAATTTTTAATAGGGCCGTTTACCATACCTGCAGTCTATGGTAGAGAGAGAACCGACGGACGATGAACTGCAGCGTCTCCGGGAAGAGCGCCTCCGGGAGATGGAGGCTCGCCTCCTTGGCAAACAGGCGGGTGTTATCGAGATCACGGACGATACGTTTCAAAAGACTATACGGGATCATCCGTTCGTTGTTGTCGACGTCTGGGCGGAATGGTGCGGCCCCTGTCGGATGGTGGCCCCGATTATCGAGGAACTTGCGCGTGACTTCGCCGGCAGGGTGACTTTTTGCAAGTGCAATGTCGACCAGAACTCCCGGGTGGCCATGCGCTTTGGTATATCGGCAATACCGACGCTCCTCTTCTTCGCAAACGGCGCGCTTGTCGACCGGGTGGTCGGTGCGCTTCCGAAAGAGACCATCAGATCGAAGGTTGCGCGGGCTTTTGAGATCGGCTAAAGGCCCCCGCCCTCCCGGGATCGGAACCGTTTGGAGAGTCGTGCGGCCATGATGAAATCGTTTCTGGAGAGCCCGCCGATGGCGTAGGTGTACCAGGCCACATCCACATACCGGTTCTCGCGGACCCCGATATCCGGGAGGTGACGCTCCCGCGCGGCAAACGCGGCGATCTCGCAGAGCAAGCTCAGGGCTTCGGAAAACTCCCTGCAGGCAAACCGGGCGCAGAGTCGACCGTCTTCAAATCTCCAGTCCGGAACCTCCGGCAGAAGTTCTGCGATCTCCCGCCGGGTCAGTGGTGCCGTGTTCGCGACATCCGGGCTGATCATTTCAGACGAAAGATCCATGGTGATCCCTCTTCCGGGCAGACTAAAAAAGGTTCTTCTTTTGAGATGCCCTATCAGTGCAACTTTTTGATCAAATATGCCACGTTCTCGGCGAACCGCCGGACCGTTCGCATCCCTTCCTCATCGGTCAGGGCCTCACCCGGGGCCCAGCCAAAGACCATGTTCCAGTAGGTCGAGCCCGGCACGATCATATCGTTGATCAGGTAAAACATCAGCAGTTCCTGGAGCGTTGCGGTATGTCCGCCGCGCCGCGCCACGGCGATCGGGCCGCCCACCATCCGGGAGAGGAACCCGTCGGAGGCCATTGAGACCATCCCGATCCGCTGCAGCGCCGCCATAACGTCACCCCGGGCGGTCCCGAAGTAGACCGGGGTTCCGACGATGAATCCCTCCGCTCCCCGGAGTTTCTCGATGATCTCGTTTAAGTCGTCGTCGAGAGCGCACTCCCCGTTGGAACAGAGCCCGCAGGCCGTGCAGGAGAGGATCTTCTTTTCTGCAAGCAGTACGGTTTCAGTCTCAAGCCCCTCGGCTTCGATGACCTTTGCGCATTCGGCGAGCACCTGTGCGGTGTTTCCCTCTAGCCGCGGGCTCCCGCAGAGCAGTATCACTTTTCCTGTCGCCATTTCACACCTCGATCAGCCGGTAGTCGGCATCTCCAAGCCCGATAGCGGCTGCGTACTCGATCTGGTAGTTACTATCTGTGTAGTCCCAGACGCCCTTAAATTTGTCCTCACCGGGGGAGAGGTTCTTCTCGAGCGCCGTTTTGGGAATTCCGCGCTCGCTGTTGACGAGGTCGAGGCTCGCGTGGTCGATCGCGACCGGGTCGGTCGAGGCGAGGATCCCGATATCCGGGACGATCACAGCGTCGCTCCAGGGGACGCAGTCGCAGTCGGGAGTGATGCCGAGGAGGAAGTTGATGTAGCCGACCCTCCCGGGTTTATCGTGAACGGCACCGAGGGCATACTCACAGAGCCGTTCGAGGAACGGCCGGATCTCTGTTCTCCAGTCGAACTCGATCGCGCCTGTTGGACAGGCCCGCATGCAGTCGCCGCACCCGACACAGTGCTCCGGGTTGAGGATCGCCCGCCCGTCGGCGAGGGTCATCGCCGCCTGCGGGCAGACCCGGGTGCACTTCCCGCACCCTCCGCAGCGCTCGCTCTCCACAATCGGCCGACCGGCATGCTGCTCCGCCTTCCCCGACGGTGGGGCGCAGCCCATCGCCAGGTTCTTGATAGCCCCCCCGAACCCGGCAAGGTCGTGGCCCTTGACGTGAGAGAGGACGAGCATGCTGTCGGCATCGAGGATGCTTCCCGCAATCCGGACGCTCTCAAAATGCTTCCCGCCGATCGGGACCTCACGCCAGTAGCGGCCCCGGAGACCGTCGGCGATGATGACCGGGGCGCCGACGACTGCGTACGCAAACCCGTGCTCGATGGCGGTGACGGTATGCCTGACGGCATCTGCGCGGCTCCCCGCATACAGGGTGGCGGTGTCGGTGATGAACGGGTGAGCCCCACGCTCCTTCACCTTATCAATCACCTGCCGGGCAAAGACCGGGTGGATGTAGGTGTCGCACCCCCGCTCTCCGACGTGCAGTTTGATGGCCGTAAGATCGTCGGGCCGGATCACCGCATCGAAATCGGCTGCATCGAAGAGGCGGCGGATCTTCTCGACTTTGCTCTCATGGTGACTTCTCGCCCTGAGGTTTGCGAAATAGACGTCTGCCATAGGGTATCGGCTCCTCTTTTTGGTATTCTCTGGCCGCAGGGGATAAGGGTTGTGCCCTAAGATCTACAACCCGGCTCTCCGGTGCATCGGCCGGATCTCTGCGCCTTCCATATTCCCCGCCGCCCAGGTATAGCGCTCCCGGATGGGGGAGGGGAGGTCGCGTTCCGGTATCGAGACGAACCCGAACTCCGCATAAAACCCGGCGAGGCTCTCGACCGCGTACATGTAGAGGTCGTCGTTGTGGCAGGCCACGACGAGAGCGGCCACCGCCATGCGGGAATACCCCCTGCCGCGGCAGGGCTCAGGCGTGAAGACGCCGTCGACCTCCATGCTGCCGTCGGAATGCCTCCTGCACCGGGCGAGAGAGACGATCCGCTCCCCGCAAAAGGTTGCAAAGATCCTGTCCCGGGTCGGGTCTGCGGTCACGCCGTGGTAGTCCCGCCAGACATCGTTTGCAAGCGCAAACTCAGGACTCCTGAGCTCCCGAACCACCAGGTGAGATCCGGGTTGCGGGTCTTCCACCGTTTGGCTTGTCTCGGAGAATCGGTAGCCTCCAGGCGGGATGAGGATCTCGAACTTCGCTCCCTCACCGGGGATCCCGGTCTCCCGGATTGTTATCCCGGTGATGGCGAGGATCTCGTGGGCGAGGAAGAGCCCGTGCCCGAAACTCTCTTCCCGCTGGACAAAGAGTTTCTCCTTCTCCGGGTAGGGAATGCCGGTTCCGTCGTCTTCGACGACGATTGCGCAGCCGTCCGGGCGCAGGTGGTAGGTGACGACGATCCGACTCGCCCCAATCCCCGGTGCGAGAGCGTTCTCAAGGAGGTGGGTAAAGACCGTCTCTAGATGCGGGTCGGCGAAGACTTCGAGCCGCTCGGTCCATGTTTCGAGTGAGACGCTCCCGAACGAGAGGCCCACGGCCGCTTTCCTGACGGTCTCCTGCACGGGCATCCATGCCGGCGGCAGTCGCCCGATCTCGCGGAATGCCCTCGAGATCTCGATCTGGCGCCGGATGCCGTTTGCAGCATCGTGCAGGTCGTCGATAAAGGAGAGGACTGCGGGATCGTCAAACTTCATCACACCTACCGAGAGGTGGCCGTAGAGGACTGCAAGCCGGTTTGCAAGGTCGGTGCGCAGGATCCCGGCAAGAGTATTGAGTTGATGACTGGCGTTCTTGAGCGCGGTCTCCATCATGACCTGATCGCTCACGTCCCGGATCGACTCGATGGCTCCTGCGACGTTGCCGTTTGCATCAAGGAGTGGGGCCGCTGTAAAACGAATATGCGCTCCATTGCCGTCCCGGAAGTGGGGAATGGTCGTCTCTGAGACGAGGATCTTTCGATCCCCGGCCTCGCCCTGGAGGATCTTATCCGCAAGGAGCGGCTGTCGTTTGCCGTAGAATGGTATGGCATGCTCGTAGTTGCCCCGGTTGAGCACGGCCTCCTTTTTTACCCCGGTCATCTCCTCGATCGCGCGGTTCCAGGCGATGACCTTTCCTTCACGATCGATGGCGAACGTTGCATCCGGCAGAAACTCGATGATATCCTGCATCTGCTGTTCGGACTCCCGGAGCCTGGTTGTGAGGAGCGCGACCACCCCGCCGACCAGGACGAGGAAGACCGCACGGGGGAGGATGGTGAACGGGAGCAGGGGATCGGGCGGGGAGAGGAGGAAGACCGTGACCGCATAGACGGCCGCAAGGCCCAGCGCAAAGAGCGTTCCCCGTCGGGGATACCAGTAACTCGCGAGGATGATCGGGATGCTGAGCGGGAGGGAGGGGAGGAGACCCGGTGGGGCGCCGAGGAGCAGGCCGAGCAGGTTTCCGCCGAGGGTGAGCGCTGCAAGGATGGTAATGGCTGCAATCCGGTTTCGGGCCCTGGCGAAGGGTTTTCCGATCTTCATAGTGAGTCCCGCAGGCGCATACTCACCCTGCACAGATCACTTCCCCCGGGCAGAGGAGTTCGAACCGCGCTCCCACGCCGGGGGTTCCGGTCTCCCGGATTGTTATCCCGGTGATGGCGAGGATCTCCCGTGCTAAAAAGAGACCGAGGCCGGTGTTCATGCCGTATGCGTATGAAAATATCTTCTCCTTCTCGTCTGCCGCGACCCCGACGCCGTCGTCCTCGTAGAGGATGATGTATCCATCCCCATCCCGCTCAAGACTGAAGGTGATGGTCGTGACCCTCACTCCGTGGCGGATGGAGTTCTCAATCAGGTTTGAGAAGACCCGCCCGATGAGCGGATCGGCGTAGACCTCAAGGTCCGGAGGAACGTTGTTTATAAGATTCACCGAGATCCGTAGGGTGTTCTGAATGGATTGTTCCACGAGCGTCCTGATCTCCTGCCAGGCGGGGGAGGCAGCACCCACCTTCTGGTAGTCGGCGGTGAACCGGAGTGTGTTGCTGATCCGGTTCACCATCCCGCCGGCGCTCTCGATGTGCTTCCACGCATTCGCCGGATCCCGCTCGCGCAGCATGAGTGCGAGATCCAGGTATCCGTCCAGCGCTGCAAGCTGATTTAAGAGGTCGTGACGGGTGATGCTTGCCATGAGCTGGAGTTTCTTGTTTGCGTCCGCGAGCGCCGCTTCAACGCGTTTCCGTTCCAGGATCTCCGCTTCAAGACTCTCGTTGCTGCGGGAGAGATCCTCCACGGTCGCCTGGAGTTGTTCATTTATGGAGTGCAGTTGCTCCTGCGCCTCCTGGAGTTCGGCGTTCTTCGCCACCGCGATGGAGTAGGTCGAAAGAAGCGTATTCAAGATCCGGAGTTTCCCTGCCGTGATTGTGTAGGTGCTCCCGGCGAAGGGGACTTTAAGCCCCGGTGACTCGTCGTCATGGTCGGGCATCGCCGCCGCCCGTATGACGGCCTCGATCTGGGAGCGGAGTAGTCCGGGCTCGACCGGTTTGACGATGAAACTGTCCGCCCCGGCGGCGAGGCCACGCAGGACGTCGGCCGGATCAAAGAGATTGGTGACCAGGATGACCGGTATCCCCGGATAAATCTGCTTGATCCTGCGGCAGAGTTCATACCCGTCCATTCCCGGCATCAGGATATCGGTGAGCACGATATCGGGCCGTCCCGCCTCCATCCTCCGGAGCGCCACCTCACCATCCGCCGCCAGGGTGACGTCATAACCCTCCTCCTCAAGCATGTGTCGGAGTAACTCGGCCTGCGTCCGACTGTCTTCCACGACCAGGATGCTCATCGGCTCTCTCTTCTGTAACTCTTGCATCTCGTCTCTCCGTTATCTCCACCGTC
Source organism: Methanoculleus thermophilus (assembly GCF_001571405.1). Lineage (NCBI taxonomy): Archaea > Methanobacteriati > Methanobacteriota > Methanomicrobia > Methanomicrobiales > Methanomicrobiaceae > Methanoculleus > Methanoculleus thermophilus. The sequence goes on from NZ_BCNX01000008.1 coordinate 210,550, forward strand.
GGCGACGATGCATCAGGCGGTGAATCGTCTCGACGAAATCATCTCTCTCAAAGTTGCTCTTGACCAGGTAGGCATCCGCCCCTGCCGCCCGCCCCTGCTCCCGGTCTTCAGGCGAGTCGAGCGAGGTGATCAGCACCACCGGGAGGTCGGCAAGGTGCAGGTCCCCGGTACGGATCTTCTTGGTGAGCGTAACCCCGTCCATCCGGGGCATATCTACGTCTGAAACGAGCATATCATACTCATGTTGCTTAAGCTTTGCGAGTGCATCGATACCGTCTGTGGCGGTCTCTACGTGATATCCGGCCCCTTCGAGGATCGTCTGCAGCAAGAGCCGGGATGTGACCGAGTCTTCCACGACGAGGATCCGGCGCCTCTCTTCACCCGGGAGTGCCGTCCGCCTCGCCGGACGCTCTGCCTGTGTCGCGTCCTGGATGAGTTCAAGCGGGTCGAGGACGAGCGCCACGGTTCCGTCACCGAGGATAACGGCTCCTTCAACCCTCCGAACGGAGCGAAGCTGGCTCCCGAGCGGCCGGACGACGATCTCCTGCACCCGGATCACCTCGTCGACCATGCACGCGATCTGCCCTGCTCCGTAGGCGATCACGACGATGGGCGTTTGAAGCGTTTTCCCGTGCGGAGGATCGGATGAGGGGATCCCCAGGAGATCGGTGAGCCGGAAGACCTCGATCGTCTCTAGGCCGATCTTGACTCTCGGATGGCCTACGCCCGGGATCAGGTCTTTTGAGCGCACCCTGAGGACCTGCTTTACCTGCTGCATGGGAAGGACGTAGATCTGCTTCTCCGACCGGACGAGCAGCCCACGGAGGGTGGCCATCCGCACCGGGACGGTCAGGGTGATCGTGGTCCCCTTCCCGACCGCCGAGGAGACCGTCACCTCTCCCCCGAGGCGGGATACGGTGTCCTCCACGATCGCAAGCCCTAGCCCCCTCCCGGAGAGGTCGGTGACGATCCGGCTCGTCGTCATCCCCGATCTGAAGATGAGCCAGATCGCCTCGCTGTCGATGAGGGCTGCACTCTCGCTCTCGGTTATCACCCCGTTCTCGACGGCGGTGCGCCGGATCGCGGCGCTGTCGATGCCGGCACCATCGTCGGCCACCTCGATCGCGACCCTGCTTCCGGAGCGGGGAGAGACCCGGATCCAGACGGTGCCCTTGATCGGTTTCTTCTGCGCGGCCCGGATATTTGGGTCTTCGATCCCGTGGTCGATGCTGTTTCGTACGAGATGCATGATGGGCTCTCTGAGGGCGTCGAGGATGCGTCGGTCCACCTCTATCTCCCCTCCTTCGATCTCAAGATCGACCAATTTGCCCGATGTCCGGGAGAACTCCCGCACAAACGCAGAGAACGGTGCAAGCATGTTTGAGGCCGGGAGCAGCGCGGCATCCCGGATCTGGTCGGAGATCTCGGTGGTGCTCGCCTCAAGCGCCGACCGATCGATCTCCATCGCACGCAGATGCGTTGCGAGATCGTACTGGAGGTAGGTCACAAACTCACGGTTGTACTCCAGGAACTCGACCACGCGCTGGAGCGGCTGGATGAGATCGGGAGGAATCGCCTCTTTCTCTTCACCGAAGACCTTCCTGCGGATCAGGTGCAGGTCGTTGAACGCTTGGGTGTGGTTCCACTGCCAGAGAGAGAAACGGGACACCATCTCCTCGAGTTCCCGTATCCGCTGCGTAATAAAGAGCCGTGTCGTGAGGAGGTCGTCGGCTCCGGCGATGAGCCGGTCGAGTTTCTGGGCCGCAATCCTGACCGTGCCGCTGATCTTTCCCTCCGCGATCGGTTCATCGCCGGGAACGCGACTCTCCTGGACGGCTGGATCTGCCCCCCCGACCCCCTCCTTTTCGAGGGGGAGGGCACGGAGGGCTTTGACGATCTCGCCCGGCGGAACCAGCGGCCTCTCTCCCAAAAGAAGCGCTTTTACCACCGCGAGCGTCCGGAAAAAGAGGTCGAAGTCGTCTGCCCCGGGTATATACTCGCCCCGTTTCATCCGGGCGAAGACGGTCTCGAGGTTCTGGCAGATGGACTCGATCTCGCGGAGGTTGACCGCACGCGCCGCCCCTTTGAGGCTGTGAGTCTTGCGGTAGACCGATTCGATCAGTTCGGACGTCGGTCCGGTCTTCTCGAGCTCGATAAGCCCCTCGGTAATCGAATCCAGATATTCGTCCGCCTCCTCGCGGAATGTTTCGAGGAGGCGGGCACGAAACGTGTCTTCCGATCCGGCCATGATTGTCTTTAAACCTGATACTGCTGGGTGATCCTCTTTAAGCGGGCGCCGAGTTCGTGCAGGTCTTCTGCGGTCTTTTCTGCCTTATGCGTGATCTCAAGGTTCTTCTGTGCGGCATCGCGGATCTTCTCCATTGCCCGGGAGATCTGGTCAACTTCTGAGGCCTGTGTCTGGATCGACGCCGCGATCTCGATGACCTCCTTTGAGGAGTCGGCTATCGATTGGGTGAGCACCTCGATCGCCTCCTGGGCGTTGCTCGTCAGCCGGACCGCATTCGCAACAGATCGGGTCCCCTGCTCGGTCGAGACCTCGGTCGAGGAGATCCCACGCTGGATGTCGGTGAGGATGACCCGAATATTCGCGGTCGCTTTCTTCGACTGCTCGGCAAGGTTATGGATCTCGTTTGCGACGACCGCAAACCCTCTCCCGAACTCTCCGGCCTTTGCAGCTTCGATGGAGGCGTTTACCGCGAGCAGGTTGGACTGCTCGGAGATATCGGTCACCGTTGCAATGATCTCGCCGACCGCCTGGCTCTGCTCCGAGAGCCGGATTACGTTTGCCCGGATGATATCCATCTGCTGCTGGATCCGGTTCATACCGTCCAGAATCTCCCGGACCGATTTCTGACCGTCCTTTGAGACGTCGAGCGCCCGGATTGCCTTCTCGGAGACCATTTTTGCCTTCAGGTTCACGAGTTCGGTCTTCTTTCTGACGTTCTCGACGGCATCCGAGGTCTCGTTCACCGTTGCCGCCGTCTGTGAACTGGCCGCGGAGAGTTGATTCGTGACCGCCAGGATCTCGTTCGATGCAAGCGATAGGACCGAAATTCCTTCGTAGAGCTCCTCACTGATCAACTTCATCAGCCGGGAGAGCTCGATCCCGATGGTATTGAGTGCGTCGCGGTAGGCGACGAACTCGCCGGCAACCGGGATCTTCTCGTCGAACCGGGCTGTAAAGTCCCCCGAAGCGTAGTACCTGGCAAGCCGCATCGCCTCGTTCACGGGCTCGGTTATCGATTCGAGAGTCTTATTGAACCCGGCGATAATCCTCCGGTAACCGCCGCGGAATGCTCTTTCATCACCGCGGATCGAGAGGTCTCCTGCACGGGCGGCATCCGTAAGTTTGATCGTCTCCTTATGGAGATGGTCGAGCGCCTGGACCATCATCGCGAGCGCAGGACGGATCTCATCGCCCTCGTCGATGACCGGAAATTCGGGGACATACTCCCCGAGGGCGATCTTTTTTAAGTTCCCGACGACGTTCGTCTGGAGATCGCTTGCGAACTCATCCATCGTGGCGGCCATGACCCCGATTTCGTCCTGCCGCTTGATGTTGAGCCGGGCGGAGAGATGCCCGTTGCGGAGCTCTTTGAGCATCAGCACGACCTGTTGCAGAGGTTCAGAGATCGACCGGCCAAAGAGGATGGATATCGCGACACCGATGGCGATGGATGCGAGGACGACAACGATGATCGTATTTCGGATGGTATCGATCGGCCCGGTGAAATCGGAGAGGTAGGCGCGTGAGACAATGTACGGCTCTGTTGAAACCCTCTAGTCGAGGGTCGGCTCCATCTGAGGGGAAAGATCTATAAAACCGTTGCTCCTTGTGTTAATGACGAAACCAACAACAAGGAGCAGAGTTAGTGTCGACGAATGGCTATATCAACCTTACTAAAGCGATCCTCACCACCGTACGATCTTCACATTTACCGCTCTATTCCTGTAAATACTCCCGGAAAACGTATACTCAGCACCAACTTATGACAATCCTGCTCGTGCGTGAGGTTCTGGGCACCAATTATCGGGACACAGTGGATCTCGTTGAACTGCTGGAACCGATCAGAGACCTGCTTCAGCTCGAGCGGGTACCCCACTATTCGACCATCCACAAGTTCATGACCCGGATTCCCTCCGTAATCTTCACGAGAATGCTCAAGAAGACCCTTTTACTTTTTTATTCAACAGGAGATATAATCCCCCTAACGGCCATCGATGCTTCAGGGTTCACCAGCGCGTATGCCAGTCACTACTACTCCTGGAGAACGGGTAAAACGCGAAAGAACTTCCTGAAAACCTCGATTGCTGTGGACACCCACAAGCAGGTGATCTTGTGTGTCAAAATCTCCCAACACCCCGTACACGATGTCAATCATGCCGTACCACTGTTGAGACAGTGCCAACGGGTCAGAAAAACTGCATGCTATGTCATGGATAAAGGATACGATGCGGAGACCTTGCATCGCCAGATTCGGGAAGAACTGGGTGCTGATTCGGTCATCCCGGTCAGAACCTGGCAGGGAAGGATCCGATCCGGGACCTATCGCCAGGAAATGTACGCCAACTTCGACGATGAACGATATCGGGAGCGAAACAAGGTCGAAACAGCCTTCTCCGTGCTCAAAAGAAGATTCGGCGAGGAACTAAAGGCACGAAAATACTGGTACCAGGTCAAAGAGATCAAGATCAAAGTGATCCTCCATAACCTAACGAAGGCAGTACAAACAGTCGTGATTGTCGTTGTCTGGAAGGAATTCAACAGAGCCG